>WGFB01000085.1 GCA_015492435.1 Gammaproteobacteria bacterium
CTCCATGGCCTCCAGCAGGGCGCTCTGCGCCTTGGGCGTGGCGCGGTTCACCTCGTCGGCCAGCACCACCTGGGAGAAGATGGGGCCGGGATGGAAGCGGAAGCCGCCCTGCTCGTGGTCGAATACGGACACGCCGAGGATGTCGGCGGGGAGCATGTCGCTGGTGAACTGGATGCGGTTGAATTCCAGGCCCAGGGTGCGGGCCAGGACGTGGGCCAGAGTGGTCTTGCCCACCCCCGGCAGATCCTCCAGCAGCAGGTGGCCGCGGGCCAGCATGCAGGTGAGGGCGAGGCGGATGACCGGTTCCTTGCCGAGAATGATTTCGTTGATGGCGGCGATGGCCTTGTCCAGGGGGGGATGACCCTCCCCGACGAGGGCTGGAGCGGCGGATTGGTTCATATGTATATAAATAAGTCCTTGATCTTGATATTATCCCCGGCGGAGACCGGGGCCGCGGGCCGGGCCCGGAAAACCCCTTCCCGGTTGCCATTGTTTAACGGCCCGCAAGGGATCGGACTTTACTGACAGAGATGATGTACGCGGAACAATTTGAGGTGATCGTCGTGGGCGGCGGCCACGCGGGCGTGGAGGCGGCCCTGGCCAGCGCGCGCATGGGCGCGCGCACCCTGCTGCTCACCCACAATCTCGACACCCTGGGCCAGATGAGCTGCAATCCCGCCATCGGCGGCATCGGCAAGGGCCACCTGGTGAAGGAGATCGATGCCCTGGGCGGGATCATGGCGCGCGCCGCCGACGCCGCCGGCATCCACTTCCGCCGCCTCAACGCCCGCAAGGGGCCGGCGGTGCGCGCCACCCGCGCCCAGGCCGACCGGGTGCGCTACCGTCAGGCTATCCGCCGCGCCGTGGAATCCCAGCCGGGCCTGACCCTGTTCCAGCAGCCCGTGGACGACCTGATCATCGAAAACGAGCGGGTGGCCGGCGTGGTCACCCGCATGGGCCTGCGCTTCCGCGCCGCCACTGTGATCCTCACGGTGGGCACCTTTCTCGGCGGGCGCATCCATATCGGCCTGGAGAATCACGAGGGGGGCCGGGCGGGCGATCCCCCCGCCGATGCCCTGGCGCAACGCCTGCGCGAGCTGCCCTTCCGCGTGGGCCGCCTCAAGACCGGCACCCCGCCGCGCCTGGACGGGCGCACCATCGACTACAGCCGCCTCGCGGAACAGCCCGGCGACGCCGAGCGCCCCGTGTTCTCCTTCCTGGGCAGCGTGGACGATCATCCGCGGCAGGTCTCCTGCCACATCACCGCCACCTGCGAGCGCACCCACGACATCATCCGCGGCGCCCTGCACCGCTCGCCCATGTACAGCGGGGTCATCGAGGGCGCCGGGCCGCGCTACTGCCCGTCCATCGAGGACAAGGTGGTGCGCTTCGCCGACAAGACCGCCCACCAGATCTTCGTGGAGCCGGAGGGCCTGGACACCGCCGAGGTCTATCCCAACGGCATCTCCACCAGCCTGCCCTTCGACGTGCAGCATGCCCTGGTGCGCTCCATCCCCGGTTTCGAGCGCGCCCACATCCTGCGCCCCGGCTACGCCATCGAGTACGACTACTTCGATCCCCGCGATCTCCTGCCTTCCCTGGAGACGCGCTTCATCCAGGGGCTGTTCTTCGCCGGGCAGATCAACGGCACCACGGGCTACGAGGAGGCCGCCGCCCAGGGCCTGTTGGCGGGCATCAACGCCGTGCTGCGCCTGCGCGACCGGGACCCCTGGCGCCCCGGGCGCGACCAGGCCTACCTGGGCGTGCTGGTGGACGATCTCACCACCTGCGGCACCCAGGAGCCCTACCGCATGTTCACCAGCCGCGCCGAATACCGCCTCATGCTGCGCGAGGACAACGCCGACCTGCGCCTGACGGAAAAAGGCCATGAGCTGGGGGTGGTGGACGAGGCGCGCTGGCGCGCCTTCTCGGCGTACCGCGAGACGCTGGCGCGCGAACAGCAGCGCCTCGCCTCCACCTGGGTGCGGCCCGACCTGCTGACGGCGGATGACACGGCCCGCCTCGGCGGCCCCCTCAGCCGCGAGTGCACCCTGATGGACCTGTTGCGCCGCCCCGGTATCGGCTATGGCGACGTGACGGGCCTGGCGGGCATGGGACCCGGTGTCGCGGACGGGCGCGCCGCCGAGCAGATCGAGATCCAGGCCCGCTACGCGGGCTATATCCACCGCCAGAAGGACGAGATCGAGCGCACCCGGCGCCATGAGCAGACAGCCCTGCCCGCGGACCTGGACTACGGCCAGGTGCCGGGCCTGTCCGCCGAGGTGCGTCAGAAGCTGGCCGCGGCGCGGCCCGCCTCCCTGGGGCAGGCGGCGCGCATCCCCGGTGTGACGCCCGCCGCCATCTCCCTCATGCTGGTGTACCTGAAGAAGCGCGGCGCCCTGCGCCGTTCCGCCTGAGCGGGGCGCATGGCGGGCGCCGCGGTGAGAGGCCGTGATGAGCGGGCTGCAACTGACCAAGGGACGCCTCCTGGCGGGGGGCGGGGCCGCCGCCCTGCTGCTCATGGCGATCCTCGCCTCCTGCGCCACCACGCCGCCCGGGAACCGCGAGGATGTGTGCGCCATCTTCATGGAGAAGCGCGGCTGGTATCACGCCGCCATGCAGTCCTTCGAGAAATGGGGAGTGCCGGTGCATGTCCAGATGGCCATCATCTATCAGGAGTCCCGCTTCGAGCCCAGGGCGCGCCCGCCGCGCAAGCGCTTCCTGGGGTTCATTCCCACCACCCGTCCGACGACGGCCTACGGCTACGCCCAGGTCAAGGACGCCACCTGGGAGTGGTATCAGAGCAAGACCGGCCATCACGGAGCCGACCGTGACGACTTTGCCGACGCCGTGGACTTCATCGGCTGGTACGGGCGCTACAGCCACAGCCACCTGGGCATCTCCAAGTGGGACGCCTACAATCAGTACCTGGCCTACCATGAGGGCCACGGCGGATACAAGAAGAAGCGCTATGCAAAGAAACCGTGGTTGCTGGCCGTGGCGCGCAAGGTGGAGGCCAATGCCAAACGCTACAGCCGCCAACTGGCTGTGTGCAGGGAGGAACTGGAGCGTCGGCGGTACTGGTTCTGGCCGTTTTGAGGCTGCTCCTGTGTGGGGTTTTTCGCCACGAAGGGCACGGAGAACACGAAGGCATGGAATATGGGAGTGCGGGTTTTTCCCTGCGTGCCCTTCGTGATAGACAGATTGTTGCCATCAAGGGAAACCAAGTGAAATTGCTGAAGAAAATCGCCTGCGCCATCGAGGCCCTCAGCGAGTGGAGCGGGCGCCTGAGCGCCTGGCTGGTGTTGCTGATGGTGGTGATCATCGGCTACGACGTGGCCATGCGCTACCTGTTCCAGAGCGGCTCCGTGGCCCTGCAGGAGCTGGAGTGGCATCTCTTCGCCACCGTGTTCCTGCTCGCCGCGGCCTACACCCTGAAACACGACGGTCATGTGCGCGTGGACGTGTTCTATCAGAGCCGCCGCCTCGGCGCGCGGGGGCGCGCCTGGATCGATGTGCTGGGGTGCCTGTTCTTCCTCATCCCCTTCTGCGTGCTGGTGATCAGCAGCAGCGTGCCCTTCGTCGCCAATTCCCTGCGCATGGGGGAAGGCTCCCCCGATCCCGGGGGGCTGCCCCACCGCTTCGTGCTCAAGGCCATGATCATCGTGGGCTTCGCGCTGTTGCTGCTGCAGGGACTGGCCATGCTGATCCGTGGCGTCCAGCGCTTGCGCGCGCCTGGTGGGGACGGGGATGCCAAGGCGGCGCCGCCACGGGGGGAGGCAGGCTGATGGAGATGGAAGCCTGGGCCCTGGTAATGTTCGCCGTGGCCATCGCCCTGCTGCTGCTGGGCTTTCCCGTGGCTTTTACCTTGGGCGCCGTGTCCCTGGCGTTCGGAGGTGTTTTCCTTGGCCTGGAATTCTTCGATCTGCTGCCCCTGCGCATCTGGGGCATCATGACCAACTTCACCCTCCTCGCCGTGCCCATGTTTGTGTTCATGGGGGTCATCCTGGAGAAGTCCGGGCTGGCGGAGGCCCTGCTGGAGACCATGGGGCGCCTCTTCGGGAAAGTCCGTGGTGGGTTGGCGGTGTCCATCATCGTGGTGGGGGCGTTGCTGGCGGCCACCACCGGGGTGGTGGGCGCCACGGTGGTGACCATGGGGGTCATCGCGTTGCCCGCCATGCTCAAGCACCACTACAGCCCGGCCCTGGCCACGGGGACCATCGCCGCCTCCGGCACCCTGGGGCAGATCATCCCCCCCAGCATCATTCTCATCCTCCTTGGCGACGTCATCGGCGTGCCCGTGGGGCAGTTGTTCATGGGGGCGGTGACGCCAGGCCTGGTGCTGGTGGGCCTGTTCATGCTTTACGTCCTGTTCATCGCCTGGCTGCGCCCCACCATGGCTCCCCCCGTGGCACCGCCCCGTGAAGGGGACGCTGCGCAGGGCAGCCTGCTGTTCCAGGTGTTCACCAGCCTCGTGCCGCCCCTGCTGCTGGTGGTGGCGGTGCTGGGTTCCATCTTCTTCGGCATCGCCTCGCCCACGGAGTCGGCGGCCGTGGGTGCCCTGGGTGCCATGCTGCTGGCCGCCCTGCACCGGCGCATGTCCCTGGCCAATCTGCGCGCCGCCCTGGAGCAGACGGCACGCCTCACCAGCATGGTGTTCCTCATTCTCATCGGCGCCACGGCCTTCGGCCTGGTGTTCCGCGGCATGGGGGGCGACATGCTGGTGGAGGACCTGATGCTGGCCATGCCCGGTGGGGAATGGGGCTTCCTGGCCCTGAGTATGGCGCTGATTTTCGTGCTGGGTTTCTTTCTCGATTTCCTGGAGATCTGTTTCATCGTGGTGCCCATCCTGGCGCCCATCGCTGATCTCATGGGCATCGACCTGCTGTGGTTCGCGGTGCTCATCGCCATGAACCTGCAGACCTCTTTTCTGACCCCGCCCTTCGGCTTCTCCCTGTTCTATCTCAAGGCGGTGGCGCCGCCTTCCGTGCGCATCCAGCACATCTAC
>WGFB01000086.1 GCA_015492435.1 Gammaproteobacteria bacterium
GGCCGGATCGTACTCAACGACCTCAATGACCCCAACAACATCCCAACCGTGCCCTGCCCTGATCTGGACAGTCTCGGCAACGCAACCGCCTACACTTGCAGAGACATCGTCAGAGACGTCTCTGTCGGCGCATCTGTTCTGGTAAGGGAGGTTATCAGCCCCGACAACGAGGTTTTCTACCAGACCCTGGTGTCGGAAGATAACAACAGCTCTGTCATCGATGACAATGGAATCCTGGGGAATTCGGCGCGACTGGAAAGTTTTGTGCGCGGCAGCCAGGGCGGTGGCGGCCTCGGCCAAGGGTCGGGTATCAAGGCAGTCGAGGCCATGAGCAGCCCCACGTGGGACAGAAATTTCACGCTACCGACTACCCCGACCATGACCGGCTCACCTCAAGTCCAATCGATAAGGAGAGCCAGCGTTATTTTTACTGGTTTTGCCGACACCCGGATGAAAGCGCCTGCATCACAGGATATCGATCAGCAGATATTGGCGAAATCATTTGATGATCCCTTTGCACTGGTGAGCGTCCGCATCAATGCAAGCAGCAACATCGCCCTGGGCGGACCCGGCAGCGCGGATTTCGACTTTGCCGGCCTCAGTGACAGTAACGGGACCCCAATCTCATCTGAACTATCAATAGTGAGTAAGCAGGAAATCAACTCCCTGGATGGCAGAGTTGGTGTCTTTACTCCTGGATCAGGAGTGGAATGGTTTCCGAGCAAGTGGCGTGCAACGATATCAGACAACCAGCTCTTCAGTTTCCGCAGCCGTTCGATCTATGACAGCAGTGGCAATCAGACAGTCACTGGCAGCCGCACCGATATCGCCCAAGAAGTGACTCTCATGAAAGATGGAAGTGAAGAGGATAAAATGCGCTCCATCAACGTTAATCCTAATTTTGAGCCTAGCCCCACCAATCCCTGGTGGACAGCAGACGCTAACACTCAGGCGGTATGGGACGGCTACGACAAAAACTTTTTTCAATTCAACTCGCTGACTGGCGACATGATTGCCGCGCCCGCGGACGGCGGCCTGGGCGACGGTAACCCGGGCATCACCCTGGGCGGCGAGACCGTGGTATGGCCGGCCGGCGCCGGAAACAACCAGCAGCGCCTGACCAGCACCCTCGTGGCGCAACGCCTGGCGTTTCGCCGCTTTGCAGGCAACGTACAAAACAACACCAGCCAGACAGTCACCTATGAAGACGGCATGGGCGGCAAAACCCGCATCAGCCAATCCAGTGGCGCCAGACCCCAGGACATGGGTGATGATAACAACGGCGCGGTATGGGACTGGGATCTGACCTTTGCGCCTATCGGAGCACCCGCGCCCGAGGCACCCAGCATGTCACCGTTCGACCCCTTTGACACAGGAGGAATCGTCGATCCTTTCTTAAATCCCACCACCCCTTCCTGTCTGCCCTCCGATCCCAGCAATATTTACGGCGCTTGCTAGGGATTCTGGAGTGGATGGATGGCGAGATGAAATGTTCCGGGTCAGGACAAAAGCGCAGGTAATCGCGTGCTATTGCCAGGATTTTCAACGCAGGGCCGGGACATTTCAGCCGCCAAACGCCGGTTTATAAACAGAATCAGAGGTTCTCTAACTCTTGACCCGCGCCGCATACTCTCCGCTGCGGGTGTCCACCTTGATGACCTCCCCCACATTGATGAACAGGGGCACCCGCACCACGGCGCCCGTCTCCAGGGTGGCTGGCTTGTTGCCACCCCCGGAGGTGTCGCCGCGCAGGCCCGGATCGGTCTCGGTCACTTCCAGTTCCACGAAATTGGGCGGCGTCACCGACAGGGGCGCGTTGTTCCACAGGGTGACGGTGCACATCTCCTGCCCCTTGAGCCACTTGGCGGCATCGCCCATGGCCGTCTTGTCCACCGTGAACTGCTCGTAGCTCTCCGGATCCATGAAGTGCCAGGTATCGCCGTCGTTGTACAGATACTGCATCTCCGTGTCCACCACGTCGGCGGCCTCCACGGTCTCGCCGGACTTGAAGGTCTTCTCCACGACCCGGCCCGTCTTGAGATTGCGGTACTTGATGCGGTTGAAGGCCTGCCCCTTGCCGGGCTTGACAAACTGGTTCTCGACGATGACACAGGGGTTGCCGTCCAGCATGATCTTGAGACCGCTCCTGAATTCGTTGGTGCTGTATGTCGCCATAACTTCCTCTGGATTGATGATGACTAACCGCGGCGGGCCTGTTTATCTTGCGCCCGGGCCGTCGTAACATGGGAGAGACCCACAGGACCTAAATAATAACCGAAATGACGATCTCCGCGCGAAACTCATTTTCCCCGCCGCCCGCGCCCTGGCAACAGGAACTGGCCCGGGGCTTCCGCCGTCCCGCCGACCTGCTCAGGGCCCTGGACATCCCCGCCGATTACCCCGGCCTGTCCTTCGAGGACAGGGCGTTCCCCCTGCGCGTGCCGCGCTGCTTCGTGGCGCGCATGGAACGGGGCAACCCCGCCGACCCCTTGCTGCAACAGGTCCTGCCGCGCAAGATCGAGTATCATGCGGCGCCCGGCTTTGGCGCCGACCCCGTGGGCGACAAGCGGGCCATGCCCCTGCCCGGCCTGCTGCACAAATACCACGGGCGCGTGCTGCTGGTGGCCACCGGCGCCTGCGCCATTCACTGCCGCTACTGTTTCCGCCGGCACTTTCCCTATGGCGACGCCAGACCCGGCGGCTGGGGCGGGGCGCTGGACTATATCGCCAACGACGGCAGTATCCGCGAAGTGATTCTGAGCGGCGGCGACCCTCTCACCCTGAGCGACGGGCGCCTCGCGGACCTGACGAGCGGCCTGGACGCGATCCCCCACGTGAAACGCCTGCGCATCCACACCCGTCTGCCCGTGGTGCTGCCTGCGCGCATCGACGGGGATTTCATGACATGGCTGACCCGGCTTCGTCTCGACAAGGTGATGGTCATTCACGCCAACCACCCCAATGAACTGGATGACGAGGCCACCGCAGCCCTGGCGCGGCTCAAGGCGGCGGGCATCACCCTGCTCAACCAGGCCGTGCTGCTGCAGGGCATCAACGACGATGCGGCGGTGCTGGCGGACCTCAGTGAAAGGCTCTTTGCGGCCGGGGTGCTGCCCTATTACCTGCACCAGCTTGACAAGGTGCAGGGGGCCGCCCATTTCGAGGTGGACGATGAACGGGCGATGAGCATTCATCGCCAGTTGCTGATCAGGCTGCCGGGCTACCTGGCGCCGCGCCTGGTGCGGGAGCAGGCGGGGGAAGCATACAAATCGCCCATGGCCCGCTAGGGAGAGGGGCCCATTCAGCCCAGTCCTCTACCCTCCAGGGGCGAGGGGGACCCGGCCGCGCGCAGCGCGGCGATGCGCTCATCCAGGGGCGGATGACTCATGAACAGGCGCTTGATGCCCTGTCCGAAGCTGCCGGAGATGCCGAAGGCGGCGAGCTGATCCGGCAGATGGGGCTGGTTGACGCTTTGTTTGAGTTTCTCCAGGGCGGCGATCATCTTCTCCCGGCCCGCCAGTTGGGCGCCGCCGGCATCGGCCCTGAACTCGCGCTGGCGGCTGAACCACATGACGATGATGGATGCCAGAATGGCCAGCAGCAGCTCGGCGATGATGGTGGTGATCCAGAAGGCGGGGCCGTAGCCGCGCTCGGTCTTGAAGATCACGCGGTCGACGAAGTGCCCGATGACGCGGGAGAGAAAAATAACGAAGGTGTTGATGACGCCCTGGATCAGCGCCAGGGTGATCATGTCGCCATTGGCCACATGACTGACTTCGTGGGCCAGCACCGCCTCCGCCTCGTCGCGGTTCATGGTGTGCAACAGGCCCGTGCTCACCGCCACCAGGGCATTGTCGCGGCGCATGCCGGTGGCGAAAGCGTTGACATCGGGTGCGTCGTAGATGGCCACCTCGGGCATGCCGATGCCCGCCGTCTGCGCTTGGCGGCGCACGGTGTGCACCAGCCAGCGTTCCGTCTCGTTGGAGGGCGCCTCGATCACCCTGGCGCCCGTGAAGCGCTTGGCGGTCCATTTGGACATGGCCAGGGAGAGGAAAGAACCACCGAACCCGAATACGGCGGCGAACACCAACAGGGAATTGATATCCAGATTGACGCCCTGCTCGTCCAGTATGCTCTCCACACCCAGCAGGCGCAGGGTGATGCTGAGCACGATCAGGATCGCGATATTCGTCGCTAAAAACAACAAGATACGCTTCATTTCACTACTCCCTTCACGGTGATGCCATCCCAGCACACTATCATTGGGCCACTCTCCAGATTTTCAACCCCGCCTCACGCTTCACGTCTCACGTTTAATCACACTCTCGACCCTGTCCACCCGCCGGAACCCCTTGGGCAACAGGTTACCGCGCCGCCCCCGTTCACCACAATAGTTCTCCAGGTCCCGCGGCTTGAGGGTCACGTGACGCTGGCCGGAATAGGCGATCAGCGGGGCGCCCTGGGGCACCACGGCGATGGCGCGCACGTATTCCTCGCGGGCCGCCACGCGCGCGGCGGGGATGCCGATGATCTTGACGCCCTTGCCCTTGGCCAGGGACGGCAGGTCCGCCAGGGGATGCACCAGCAGGCGCCCCTCCGTGGTGACCGCCGCCACGCGGTCGCTGTCCGGATCGAACACCCGCGCCGGGGGGAGGACGCGCGCGCCCTTGGGCAGGCTGAGCACCGCCTTGCCCGAGCGGTTCTTGGTGTGCAGGTCGCCGAGGCGCGCCACGAAGCCATAACCGGCGTCCGAGGCGATGAGATAGCGGTCATCGGCATGGCCCGCCATCACCCCCACGAACACGGCACCTTCCGGCGGGGAGAGGCGTCCCGTGAGGGGTTCCCCCTGGCCGCGCGCCGAGGGCAGGCTGTGGGCCGGCAGGGAATAGACCCTGCCGGTGGAATCGATGAACAGGGCCAGCTGGTTGCTGCGCCCGGTGGCGGAGGCTTGGCAGGCGTCGCCGGCCTTGAAGGACAGGCCGCGCGCATCGATGTCGTGTCCCTTGGCGGCGCGCACCCAGCCCTTCTCCGACAGCACGATGGTGATGGGCTCGGCGGACACCAGCGCCGCCTCGTCCATGGCCTGGGCGGCGTCGCGCGTCACGATGGGCGAACGCCGCTCGTCGCCATAGGTCTCGGCGTCGGCCTCCAGCTCCTTGCGGATGAGGGTCTTGAGGCGCTGCCGGGAATTGAGGGTCTTCTCCAGTTGATCGCGCTCCGCGCTCAGTTCCTCCTGCTCGCCGCGGATCTTGATCTCCTCCAGCTTCGCCAACTGGCGCAGGCGGATGTCGAGAATGGCGTTGGCCTGGATCTCGGTGATGCCGAAGCGCTCCATGAGAGCCTGGCGGGGATGATCCTCGGTGCGGATGATCTCGATCACCTCGTCGATGTTGAGATAGGCGATGAGCAGGCCGTCGAGGATGTGCAGGCGCTGCCTGACCTTCTCCAGGCGGTGTTCCAGGCGGCGCCTCACCGTGGTGGTGCGGAAGTCCAGCCACTCCACCAGGATCTCGCGCAGGTTGCGGGTGCCGGGCCGGCCATCCAGCCCGATGACGTTCATGTTGACCCGGTAGGTGCGCTCCAGATCCGTGGTGGCGAAGAGGTGGGACATGAGGGCGTCCACGTCGACGCGGTTGGAGCGCGGCACGATCACCAGGCGGGTGGGATTCTCGTGATCCGACTCGTCGCGCAGGTCATCCACCATGGGCAGCTTGCGGCTGTTCATCTGGGCGGCGATCTGCTCCAGGATGCGCCCACCCGATACCTGGTGGGGCAGCGCGGTGATGACGATGTCGCCGTTCTCCCGTTCATAGCGGGCGCGCATGCGAATGCTGCCCGAACCGCTCTCGTACATCTTGAGGATGTCCGCGCGCGGCGTGATGATCTCCGCCTCGGTGGGATAGTCGGGCCCCGGCACGAACTCGCACAGCTCCGCCACGGAGGCCTTGGCGTTGCCCAGCAGGTGCACGCAGGCGGCCACCAGCTCGCGGGCGTTGTGGGGCGGGATGTCCGTGGCCATGCCCACGGCGATGCCCGTGGCGCCGTTGAGCAGCACATGGGGCAGGCGCGCGGGGAGCACCCGGGGTTCTTCCAGGGTGCCGTCGAAATTGGGCACCCAGTCCGCCGTGCCCTGCCCCAGCTCCGCGAGCAGCACCTCGGCAAAGGGAGACAGGCGCGCCTCCGTGTAGCGCATGGCGGCAAAGGACTTGGGATCGTCCGGCGCCCCCCAGTTGCCCTGCCCGTCGATGAGGGGGTAACGGTAGGTAAAGGGCTGCGCCATGTGCACCATGGCCTCGTAACAGGCCGTGTCCCCGTGGGGATGAAACTTGCCCAGCACATCACCCACCGTGCGCGCCGCCTTCTTGTACTTGGCCGTCGCCGCCAGCCCCAGCTCGGACATGGCGTACACAATGCGCCGCTGCACCGGCTTCAACCCGTCCCCGATATGGGGCAGCGCACGGTCGAGAATGACATACATGGAATAATCCAGATATGCCTTCTCGGTGAACTGCCGCAGGGGCAGTTGTTCTATGCCTTCGTAGTTCATATCAATGGTTTTCATCTTTCGGGGAGGAACAAGTTACAAGGTACAAGGTACAAAGGGTGGTATGAAGGTGTCTTTTCCCTTGTATCTTTTCCCTTGTATCTTTTCCCTTGTATCTTTTCCCTTGTATCTTGTACCTTCTATCTATATCTCTGCCCTGTCCCCCATCTCCTCCAGCCACGCCTTCCTGTCCGCCGCCCGCTTTTTCGCCAGCAGCATGTCCATGACCTGGTTGGTGTCGTCCTCGGCGTCGATGGTGAGCTGCACCAGGCGGCGGGTGTCGGGGGCGATGGTGGTTTCGCGCAGTTGCATGGGGTTCATCTCCCCCAGGCCCTTGAAGCGCTGCACGTTGATCTTGCCCTTTTTCTTCTCCGCGGCGATGCGGTCCAGGATACCCTGTTTCTCGGCATCGTCCAGGGCGTAGTACACCTCCTTGCCGATGTCGATGCGGTACAGGGGGGGCATGGCGACGTAGACGTGGCCGGCCTTGATCAGCGGGCGGTAGTGGCGCACGAACAGGGCGCACAGCAGGGTGGCGATGTGGGCGCCGTCGGAATCGGCGTCCGCCAGGATGCAGATCTTGCCGTAGCGCAGCTTGCTGAGGTCATGGGACCCCGGCTCCACGCCGATGGCCACGGAGATATCATGCACCTCCTGGGAGGCCAGCACATCTCCGGGCTCCACCTCCCAGGTATTGAGGATCTTGCCGCGCAGGGGCATGATGGCCTGGAACTGGCGGTCGCGCGCCTGCTTGGCCGAGCCGCCCGCCGAGTCCCCCTCCACCAGAAACAGTTCGGCGCTGCCGGGATCCTGGGCCGTGCAGTCCGCCAGCTTGCCCGGCAGGGCGGGGCCGGAGGCGGCTTTCTTGCGCGCCACCTTGCGCCCCGCGCGCAGGCGCGCCTGGGCGTGGTTGATGGCCAGCGTGGCGATGGCCTCGCCGCTCTCCACGTGCTGGTTGAGCCACAGGCTGAAGCTGTCCTTCACCACCCCGGAGACGAAGGCCGCGCACTCGCGGGAAGAGAGGCGCTCCTTGGTCTGCCCGGAAAACTGCGGATCGGCGAGCTTCACCGACAACACATAGCTGACGCGGTCCCACACATCGTCGGGGGAGATCTTCACCCCGCGCGGCACCAGGTTGCGGAATTCGCAGAACTCGCGAATGGCGTCCGTGAGGCCGGTGCGGAAGCCGTTGACGTGGGTGCCGCCCTGGGCCGTGGGCACCAGGTTGACATAGCTCTCGGTGACGGGTTCCCCTCCCTCGGGCAGCCACAGCACCGCCCAGTCCACGGCCTCGGCGTTGCCTTCCATGTGGCCCATGAAGGGTTCCCGTGGCAGGACCTCGATCCCCTGGAACTCGCCCAGCAGATAGTCGCGCAGTCCCGCCTCGTAATACCATTCCGCCTTCTCGCCGCTGTTCTCGTCGTGAAAGCGGATAGTCAGGCCCGGCGCCAGCACGGCCTTGGCGCGCAGCAGGCGCTTGAGGCGCGACACGGAGAATTTCGCCGAATCGAAATAGCGCGGGTCGGGCCTGAAGCGGATGGTGGTGCCGGTGTTCTGCCGGCCCACCTTGCCCAGCACCTCCAGCTCGGAGGCCTTCTCCCCGTGGGCGAAGGTCATGCGGTATTCCTGCCCGCCCCGCTTGATGGCGACCTCCAGACTCTCGGACAGGGCGTTGACCACGGATACCCCAACGCCGTGCAGCCCACCGGAAAAGCGGTAGTTCTTGCTGGAGAATTTGCCGCCGGCATGGAGGCGGGTGAGGATCACCTCCACGCCGCTCACCCCCTCCTCGGGATGGAGGTCCACGGGCATGCCGCGCCCGTTGTCGGATACGGTCATGGCGCCATCCTTGTGCAGGGTCACCCCGATGGTGTCGGCGTGGCCGGCGATGACCTCGTCCACGCTGTTGTCGATCACCTCCTGGGCCAGATGATTGGGGCGCGCGGTATCGGTGTACATGCCCGGCCGCTTGCGGACCGGATCGAGCCCGCTGAGGATCTCGATTTCTGACGCATTGTAGCTGCTGCTCATGAAAGCCGGGTTCTCAAGATTTCTCTCTGTTGCAAAGCTGCGTAGCTTAGCATGAAGGGCGGCCATGCCAATACCAGTTGCGGCGGATTTACCCGCCTTTCCCCCCTCCTGGTGGGAAATGTGGGTTTATTGTAATATGCCACGCTTGTTCAGCAGCAAATACCATGGGAGCGACCCTTGGCCAAGAAGCGCGGCGCCGGCAAGGCATCACAGATCGATCTGGAGGAGGCACTCAAGGAACTGGAGGCGCTCATCGAGCACATGGAAGAGGGCGACATCACCCTGGAGGAGTCGCTCAAATGCTTCGAGCGGGGCACCCAACTGGCGCGCAACTGCCAGGAAGCCCTCAAGGCCGCCGAGCAAAAGGTGCAGATCCTGCTGGAGAAAAACGGCCAGGAGGAACTGGAGGACTTTGCCGTCAAAGAGGATGAATGACATCTCCGCCCGGCTCGAAAAACTCTCCCTGATCACCCGGGCGCGCATCGAGCATGCGCTGGACCACTGGCTGCCGGTCGCGGACGCGCCCCCCGCCACCCTCCACGAGGCCATGCGCTACAGCGCCCTGGCGGGCGGGAAATACATCCGCCCCCTGCTGGTCTACGCCACCGGCCAGGCCCTGCACGTCAGCCTCGACGAACTGGACGGCCCCGCCTGCGCCGTGGAACTCATCCATGCCTACTCCCTGGTGCACGACGACCTGCCGGCCATGGACGACGACGACCTGCGCCGCGGCAAGCCCACCTGCCACCGCGCCTTCGGCGAGGCCATCGCCATTCTCACCGGCGACGCCCTGCAATCCCTCGCCTTTCATATCCTGGCCCACGACCCCGCCATCAAGGCCGGGCCGGCCCGGCGCCTGAAGATGATCGATACCCTCGCCGTGGCCAGCGGCTCCCAGGGCATGGCGGGCGGGCAGGCCATCGACCTGGAGGCGGTGGGAAAGGCGCTCGACCTGGACGAACTGGAAAACATGCACACGCGCAAGACCGGCGCCCTCATCCGCGCCAGCGTCACCCTCGCCGCCCTCGCGCGGGAGGACCTGCCGGAAAGCCAGTTGCATCGCCTGGGCCACTATGCCCGGTGCATCGGCCTGGCCTTCCAGGTCCAGGACGACATCCTGGACATCGAGGGCAGCACGGAGGTCCTGGGCAAGCCTCAGGGCGCCGACCAGCAGCGCAACAAACCCACTTACCCCGCCCTGCTGGGCATCGAAGGCGCCCGCCGCAAGGCCGCGGAACTGCACGAGGAAGCCCTGCGCCACCTGGATGCCCTGGGCGCGGACGCCGACCCCCTGCGCTGGATCTCGGAGTACATCATCCGGCGCTCACATTAACCCTCTTTACCCTTTTATCTTTACACTTTCCTCTCATAACTCATTGAACCTCACCGCGCTCAGCGCCAATTCTCCCTTATTTCCAAGAACTCAGCTCCGCCCGTACAACCCGGTAAGATGCCGCAAACGCTCAGCCACGCCTTCCGGAAGCTGTTCCCATTGAAAACGCCATGACCAGTTGCCCTCGGTGGTGCCCGGCGTGTTCATGCGATGCTCGCTGCCCAGCCCCAGCACGTCCTGCATGGGAACGATGGCGGTCACCGCCACGGACGACAGGGTGAGACGGATCAGGGGCCAGGGCATGGCCTCCCCGCTGCTGCCCAGGTAGTCGTGCAGGAAGCGCCGGGCCGGCTCATCCAAGCGCTCGTACCAGCCCAGGGTGGTGTCGTTGTCGTGGGTGCCCGTATAGACCACGGCATTGCGCTCGTGATTGTAGGGCAGATAGGGATTGCCAGGGTTGCCGTCGAAGGCGAACTGCAGGATTTTCATGCCGGGCAGCTTGAAACGTTCGCGCAGGGCCGTCACCTCCGCCGTGATAATGCCCAGGTCCTCCGCCACGAAAGGCAGCACGCCGTAGTGGGCGCGCAGTGTGGTGAACAATTGCTCGCCCGGCGCCTCGACCCAGCGGCCGTTCATGGCCGTCTCTTCCTCCGCCGGGATCTCCCAGTAAGCCTGGAAGCCGCGGAAGTGATCGATGCGGATCATGTCGAAGAGGCGCAGTTGCATGTCGATGCGCCGCTTCCACCACGCAAAGCCATCTGCCTCCATGGCCTGCCAGCGGTAATGGGGATTGCCCCAGCGTTGTCCGGTCTCGGAAAAGTAATCCGGCGGCACGCCCGCCACCACCAGGGGCCTGCCACTTCCATCGAGTTCGAAATACTGCCGCTCGGCCCACACGTCGGCACTGTCATAGGCGATGAATATGGGCAGATCGCCGAACATCAGAACGCCGCGCTCGTTGGCATAGGCCTTCAGCGCCTGCCACTGGGAGAAGAACACGAACTGCTCGAAACAGATCTGATCGATGTCCGCGCCCAGGCGCAGCCGCGCCACCTGCAAGGCCCGTTCTTCGCGGTCGCGCAGGGGGGCGGGCCACTGGGACCAGTCCCGCCCCTGATGTTCCTTGCGCAGGGCCTGATAGAGGGAAAAATCCGGAAGCCAGTCCCGGTTCGCCTCCTTGAATTGCGCCAGTTGTTCCCGCTCCGCCTCACTGGCGTGGCGCTTGAAACCCTGGAACGCTTTCTCCAGCAGGCCGCGGCGGTAATCGAAGATGTCGCCAGCCGCGGGCCGGGCCTCCCCCTCGCCGAGCCAGCCCCGCGCCATGAGATCATCGGGACTGATCAACTGCGGATCACCCGCGTGAACGGAGAGGCATTGATAGGGGGAACGGTGATGGTGAGTGGGCCCCAAGGGCAGCATTTGCCAGATGGTCTGGCCGCTGGCGGCGAGGAAATCGGCGAAGTTGCGCGCCTCGGGTCCGATGTCGCCGCTTCCCCACGGTCCCGGCAGGGAAGTCGGGTGCAGCAGGATGCCCGCGCGGCGGCGCGCGAAGGGATCTAGTGTCATGTCAAGGGTCTATTGTCGTATCCAGCCTGGCACTGTACTACCCAGTCATTGCATAAATTGGGTACTGGGATTGTGAAAGGTACAAGGGAAGCAGCCTTTTGTATCTTGTACCTTGTACCTTTGTATTTTGCATCCTGCACCTTCCTGTGGCCTGCTGCTGGATAAAACCAGGGGTGATGCCAGCCCGCCACACGCAGCAGGCGTATGAAACAAGGCGTTATCCTCAGTTGGCACTCGCAATTTTTTGCAACTGTCGGGTACTACAGTGCGCTATGATATTCCTGCCCCAGCATCTCCGGCGTGACCAGTACGACCCCCTCGGGACTGACATGAAAGCGCTCGGCATCCTCCTCGAGGTCCTTGCCGATCACCATGCCTTCAGGAATGACGCAGCCTTCGTCGATGACGGCCCGCTTGATGAAACAATTCTCGCCGATATCCACGTTGGGCATCACCACGCAATCCTCCACGATGGCGTAGGAATGGACGCGCACACCCGAAAAGAGTAACGAGTGACGCACCACGGCGCCGGACACGATGCAGCCACCGGACACCATGGAATCCACGGCCATGCCGCGCCGGCCCTCGTCGTCGAAGATGAACTTGGCGGGCGGCAACTGTGCCTGGTAGGTCCAGATGGGCCATTCCTCGTCGTAGAGATTCAACTCCGGCGAGATGCCGATGAGTTCCATGTTGGCCTCCCAGAAGGCATCGACCGTCCCCACGTCGCGCCAGTAGGCCTGCTGGCCCGTCTTCTTGTCGCGAAAGGGATAGGCCACCACCTTGTACTTGTCGATGGCCATGGGAATGATGTCCTTGCCGAAGTCATGGGAGGACGTGGCCGCGTCGGCATCCTGCTTGAGCTGCTCGCAGAGAAACTGGGTATTGAAGACATAGATACCCATGGACACCAGGGCGACATCCTCACGGCCCGGTACGGGGCGCGGGTTCTCCGGCTTCTCCTCGAAGCCGATGACGCGGTCTTCCTCGTCCACCGCCATGACGCCAAAGGCGCGGGCCGTATCGAGGGCGGTCTCGATGCAGCCGATGGTCATGTCGGCGCCCCTCTCCACGTGGTGGGCCAGCATGGGGCCGTAGTCCATCTTGTAGATATGGTCGCCGGCCAGTATCAGAACATAGTCGGCGCCATGGCCGAGGATGATATCCAGGTTCTGGAACACCGCATCCGCCGTGCCCACGTACCATGAGTCGGCCACCCGCTGCTGGGCAGGCACCAGTTCCACGAACTCGCCCAGTTCGGCGCGCAGGAAGCCCCAGCCCCGCTGCACGTGCTGGATGAGGGAATGAGCCTTGTACTGGGTGAGCACGCCGATGCGGCGGATGCCGGAATTGAGGCAGTTGGAGAGGGGAAAGTCCACGATCCGGAACTTGCCGCCGAAGTGCACCGCCGGCTTGGCCCGCCATTGGGTGAGCTGCTTCAGCCGCGAGCCCCGTCCCCCGGCCAGGATGAGGGCGATGGTATCTCGGGTCAGGCGGCTGACGAAGCGCGGGGTCTGGCCGTTTTCGGAGCCCGTCTTTACTTCCGGTTCATCTTTCAAGGTACTCACTCCTCATCTCGCAACGGGCGACATCGCGATGATGAAGTTCCGTGAACAACCGCATCCAACGACTCCCGTGATGCCTGCAATCGGCGCGACGTCTCCCGCCGGTTGTTATTCTGCTGTATGCCGTTATGCTATCATCATTTTCATAGGCAAAGCGAGCGCCACTCGCGCACCATCACGAGAAGACATCATGAAGACCGCGACCCGCGATACCCTCTCCCCCGACGCCGAAAAAATTCTGGAAGCACGGCATCACGATCCCTTCGCCTACCTGGGCCGCCATCAGGAAGGAGAGCAGACGGTCATCCGCGCCTTCATCCCCAACACCCCCGCCGTCACCATCGTGGAGAACGGCGCGCCGATGCAGCGCCTCTATCACTCCGACCTGTTCGAATGGCGCGGCGCGGGCGACGCCCTCCCCGCCCACTATCGTTTCCAGTGGATGGACGAGGCCGGCGTCACCCATACCCGCTGCGACCCTTACAGCTTCACGCCCCAGTTGTCCGACTTCGACATCCACCTGTTTGGCGAAGGCAACCATCTGCATGCCTACCGCATGCTGGGCGCCAACATTCGCACCGTGGAGGGCATCCGCGGCGCCCTGTTCGCCACCTGGGCCCCCAATGCGGAGCGGGTCAGCGTGGTGGGCGACTTCAACGGCTGGGACGGACGCTGCCATCCCATGCGCGTGCGTGGCGGCAGCGGACTGTGGGAGTTGTTCCTGCCCGGCGTCGAGGCCGGCGCCCTGTACAAATTCGAGATCCGCAACCGCCAGTCGGGCGCCATACTGCTCAAATCCGATCCCTACGCGCGCCGGTTCGAGCTGCGCCCCCAGACAGCGGCCATTGTCACCGCCGAGTCCGACTACCAATGGGACGACGGCGCCTGGCTGGAGGCGCGCCGCGACAACGACTGGCTGCACGAGCCCATGAGCGTCTACGAGGTCCACCCCGGCTCGTGGCAGAAAGAGGCCAATGGCGGATTCTTGAACTACCGTGAGCTGGCCCATCGCCTGGTGCCCTATGTCAAGGAGCTGGGCTTCACCCACATCGAACTGCTGCCCATTACCGAGCATCCCTTCGACGGCTCCTGGGGCTACCAGACCACCGGCTATTACGCGCCCACCAGCCGTTTCGGCACCCCCGACGACTTCCGCTATTTCGTCGATCACTGCCACCGGAACGGCATCGGCGTCCTGCTGGACTGGGTGCCGGGCCATTTCCCCAAGGACGCCCACGCCCTGGCCCATTTCGACGGCACGGCCCTCTACGAACACGAGGACCCGCGGCGCGGCGAGCACCGCGACTGGGGCACGCTGATCTTCAACTACGGGCGCAACGAGGTGAAGAACTTTCTCATCTCCAGCGCCCTGTACTGGCTGGACGAATTTCATATCGACGGCCTGCGCGTGGATGCGGTGGCCTCCATGCTCTATCTCGACTACTCCCGCGAGCCCGGCGACTGGACCCCCAACATCCACGGCGGCAACGAAAACCTCGAGGCCCTGGAATTCCTGCGCCAGCTCAATGAGCTGACCCACGAACACTTCCCCGGCACCCTCACGCTGGCCGAGGAGAGCACCTCCTGGCCCATGGTGTCCCGCCCCACCTGGCTGGGCGGCCTGGGCTTCAGCATGAAGTGGAACATGGGATGGATGAACGACACTCTGGAATACATGAGCTACGACCCCATCTACCGCCACTACCATCACGACAAGCTGACTTTCAGCCAGTTGTATGCCTATTCGGAAAATTTCATGCTGCCCTTCTCCCATGACGAGGTTGTCCACGGCAAGAGTTCCCTGCTGTACAAGATGCCCGGCGACGAGTGGCAGCGCTTTGCCAATCTGCGCCTGCTGTACAGCTACATGTTCACCCACCCGGGGAAGAAACTGCTGTTCATGGGTTGCGAGTTCGGCCAGGGTAGGGAATGGGATCATGAGGCCGCCCTGGACTGGCACCTGCTCGACTATCCCCTGCACCAGGGCGTCAAGGCCGTGGTCAGCGACCTCAACCGTCTCTATTGCTCAGAGCCCGCCCTGCATACCTACGACTTTGAGATGCAGGGATTCGAGTGGATCGATTGTCACGATTCTTCTCAATCCATTATCAGCTACCTGCGCCGCAATGGCACACACGTGGCCGTGGTGGCGCTCAACTTCACCCCCGTGCCACGGGAGCGCTACCGCCTGGGCGTGCCCTACGCCGGCGCCTACCGGGAAATCTTCAACTCGGACTCGGAATATTACGGGGGCAGCAACATGGGCAACCAGGGCCAGCTCAACGCGGAGCCCATCCCATGGATGGGGCGCCCCTATTCCATCAGCATTACCCTGCCGCCCCTGGCGGGGGTGATCCTCAGGCCCGAATAGCGCGGCTCAGAGAAAGTAGAAAGCCCCTCCCACCAGCAAGGGATACAGCCACTGACGGAGGGGCGGCGCGCCACAACGGGACAGCTCAATGGCGCGGCAGGGTTCTGCCTCGGCGCGGGCGGAGACGCGGGAAAAAACCTCCGAGGAGAAATGACCGGCCTGATGCAGGAGGCGGGTCTTACCCCCCATGCCGCCCATCGCGTGGCGCACCATGTCCTGCACTTCGGCCAGGGAGTCCATCACCAGCACCATGCGCACGGCCAGGCGCTCATGGGAAACCCCCACCCACGACAGGGGGCGCGCCATCCAGTGAATGGCGGAAAACAGCTCCTCCCGTGAAGACGTGCGCAACAACAGGTTCGCGGCCAGAATGATGAGCGCCAGCGCCCCCACCCTCAGCACACCGGCTTCCACCCCCTGCCGGGTAGGCAGCCAGCCGGCATCCAGGGGCGCCCATGACAGGCCCAGGGGCTGACCGGGCGTGAACCAGAAAAACAATACCGCGATGGAGAGAAAGAACCAGCGCATGCGCCGCATCATGGCCCATGCCGGAAGGAGGTGTCCGATGCCGATCAATGCATACAGCAACGCCACCGCCACGGCCGCCAGCGCCAGCCCGGGAAGATCCACCAGGGAGATCAAGGCGGCGAATACCAGGAAGGAAAAAATACGGATGACGGGGTGGATCATGATCGCATCATTATAGACGTTAAGCGTGAAACGTGAGACACGGGATAAACGCGCCAAGGCGTCTCACGTTTAACGTCTCACGCAATAAGCCGGATCAGCTCTTCCGCCTCACCCTTCTGGTCGTTGCTGCCCTGGGCCAGCACCTCGTCCAGGATGCCGCGGGCGCTTTCCTGATCTCCCATGTCGATATAGGCGCGGGCCAGGTCCAGCTTGGTGCTGATCTCGTCCTCGCCGGAGATCAGTTCCGGCTCGTCCTCGAAATCCACGCTGAGGTCTTCCTCATCCACCGCGCTGGCCAGCCAGTCGATGTCGGCCTCCAGGGCGGCGGGAATCGCTTCATCGCCGGACCCGCCCTGGGCTTCGCCGCCCCGTGGCGCATTCTCGTCGCCCAGGCCCGAGGACAAGGACTCGGAGGCAGTGCGCAACTCTTCCGCGGCCTCTTCCAGGGACGATTTCCCGGCATCCTGCATCAGGTCACCCGCGTCAGCCTCCAGCGCGGCCTCGAATTGATCCAGTTCTTCCTTGTGGGCCCCGGCGTCCTCACCGCCTTCCTGATCCCCGCCAAGCCGGGCAAAGGGGCTGGGCTCGTCTCCCGCCACCCCTGTGGCCTGCGTTGCCTCCAAGGCCTCCTGGGTGTCCTCCAGATCCAGTTCGAATTCCAGTTCCGGCGCGGCTTCCTCTTTTTGCGCCCCGTGGGCGGGTACCGCCGCGCCCGCATCTTCGTCATCGAGCAAGGTAAAGGCCTCGTCTTGACCATCCTGTGTCGGCTCCGCCTCCGAATGCCCGCCCGATGAGGCGGATGGTTCCTCTGCTTCAAGGGTAGTGGCGTCATCCGGCAGATCGAAGCCAGAGGGTTCCTCCTGGCCGGCAAGCGCCGTTTCTTCGCCGATGGTGGAGACTTCTTCCTCCATCACCTCGCCATCGCCGCCAAAGAGGGGGTGGGAGCTGTCCAGCCGGCGCCCCATCTCCACTACCTTGTCCCAGGCCTCGCCTCCCCCGGATCCCAGGCTGGCATAGAGCTGTTCCGCCCGTTCCACGAAGGCATCCAGGTTTCCGGCCGCCGTGTAGACCTCCAGCAGCTTGAGAATATAGTCCTGGCGCCCGGGCGCTTGTTCCATGGCCGACTTGAGCAATTCCTCCGCCTTGTCGAAGCGGCGGTACGCCAGATAGACGTCCGCCTCGGCCAGGGTATCGATTTCGTCTTCTTCCGCCTGAAAGATGTCCAGGCCGCTGTCGCTGTCCATGACGCTGCCGCCCTCCACGGGCTCGTCCGGCCCGCTGGCCACCGTGGCGGCCGTTGCGCCCGCGGCCGCGACGGCGGTGGGCGCCGCGCTGCCCTGGGCCACTGCCGTGGCTGGCGCCGGGCCCTCGTCTTCCTGGACCTCTTCCATGTATTCCTCGAAATCCATTTCAGCCGCCTCCTGACGCTTGCGCACCACGATCCAGGCCATGATCAGCAGCACCAGGAGCACGGTAACCGCGATCCCCATCAGCATGGGATCATCGAGTATGGTGGCGATGAGATCGGGCTCGGCCACTTCTGGAGCGGCCACGGGCGCGGCGGTCTTGGCCTGCGGCTTTTCGGCCGGCTGCGCGGCGGGGGCGGGGGCGGGGGCAGCCTGTTGAGCGCCGTCACCAGCGGCGGCTTTGCCTTCTCCGGCCCCTGCCTGGGGCTGCTGGGGCGCTGGCATGGCGGCTGGCTCCCCTGCGGCGGCCTCCGCGGACGCACCGACGGCATCACTTTGCAGCGCAGCCAGGGTGTCGCCGCGCAGGGTCAGCAGGCGCTGCATGGAGGCGATCTGCTCCTCCAGAGCGGCCAGTCGCGCCTTCAGCTCCAGGTTTTCCTGGCGGCTGATCTCGGAGTTCTCCAGGGCCAGGGCCAGTTCGCCGCGCAAGGCCTCCAGGCTGGCCTGTTGTGCGGCACCGCTGGCGGTGCCATCGGAGACGCCCTCCAGCGCCGCGCCATCAGTGGCGTCCGGCACTACCAGCTTGAGACGGGGGCCGCTCGCGGCGGATGCGCCCGGCGCCGCGCCGGGAGCCGCTTCCTCGGCGCCCAGGGCGCGCGGCGCGGCCTGGGCGGCAATCTGCCCCTTGGCATCGAGCCACTCGCTGTGCTGGCGGCGGATCTCCCGCTCGGCCTCGGCCGGGCCGATCTGCGAAATCTGCGCGATGTCGGGAATGCGCAGGACGTAGCCCGCCTTGAGATAGTTGACGTTGTTATTATAGAAGGCGTCCGGATTGTTCCTGAGCAGGGCCATCATGACCTGCTGCACCGTGACGGAATCGTCGGGCCGCATCTGTTTGGCAATGGACCACAGGGTGTCGCTGCGGGCGACGCTGTCATAGGCGAGTCCGCCATCAAGGCGCACGACCCCGGGACCGCCGCCCGTCTGCGGCCGGGACCGGGATTGCCCGGCATTGTCAGCGGACTGCGGCGCCGGTGCCTGCGCCGTGGCGGGCCGCGAGGATGCGCCCGCCACGGGTGTTTCGACGACGGCGCGGCCTTCGTCGAGAAACAGGGGAGGATCCAGGAGAATGGTGTACTCACGCAATATGTGACCGGCGGGCCAGTTCACTTCGAGCAGAAAGTTGAGGAAAGGCTCCTTGATGACCTCGCGGGAAGTGACATGAATGACGGGGGTGCCGTCATCCTTCTGATACAGCCTGAAGTTGAGCGCCGTCAGAAAGAAGGGGCGGTCCAGCCCCACCTTTTCGAAGGCCTCGGGCGAGGCCAGTTCAACGCTGACTTCGCTGATGTCGATGTCACCCAGGCCAGTGATTTCAATCTCGGCATCCAGCGGCTGATTGAGGGCGGAATGCGGCTCGATGCTCCCCAGGCCCAGCGCGAAGCTCTCCAGGGAGATCAGGAATATCAAAATGCTCAGAACCCTTACCAGTCTATACAATGGTTTTCTCCTTTCGTACCACGCCTGCTCTCGCCGCCCCTGATAAGCAGGCAAGAAATATGCCCGGCCCTAACCCGCATTTCTCACCAGACCAGTTCTCAGGCCATGTATTCTCTCAGCAGCACCTCGGCGATCTGAACGCTGTTCAAGGCAGCGCCCTTACGGACGTTATCGGCAACAACCCAGAAATTTATACCCCTGGGATGAGAGATGTCCTCGCGGATGCGGCCCACGTAGACTGGATCGTGGCCCGCGGCTTCAGTCACCGCCGTCGGGTAACCCCCGGCACGGCGCTCGTCCATCAGCTCGACACCCGGCGCCGCCTCCATCAGCGCGCGCACCGCGTCGGCGCCGATCTTCTCCCGGGTCTCGACGTGTACCGCCTCCGAATGGCCGTAGAAGACGGGCACCCGCACCGCCGTGGGATTGACCTGGATGGCGTCATCCTCAAGGATCTTGCGGGTCTCCCACACCATCTTCATCTCCTCGCGCGTATAGCCATTGTCCTGGAATTCGTCGATGTGTGGTAACACATTGAAAGCAATCTGTTTTGGATAGACGGATGACTCGATGGAACGGGCATTGAGCAGATTGGCCGTCTGGCTCGCCAGTTCCTCGATGGCGCGCTTGCCGGTCCCGGACACCGCCTGGTAAGTGCAGACGTTGATGCGCTCGATCCCCGCGGCATCGTGGATGGGCTTGAGGGCCACCACCATCTGGATGGTGGAACAATTGGGATTGGCGATGATGTTGCGCGCCGTGTAGCCCGCGATGGCATGGGGATTCACTTCCGGCACGACGAGGGGAATGTCCGGCTCGTTGCGGAAATGGGAGGTATTGTCGATGACGACGCAACCCGCGCGGCCCGCCACAGGGGCATACTCGGCCGATACGCTGCCCCCGGCGGAAAACAGGGCGATCTGCGCCTGGGAAAAATCGAAATCGGCAAGGTTTTGAACAATATGACTTTTATTCCTGAACATGACCTTGCTGCCGGCCGAGCGCTCACTGGCGAGGGGATAGAGCCGGCCCACCGGAAAATCCCGCTCCTCGAGGATGCTGATCATGGTTTCGCCCACCGCGCCGGTGGCGCCCACCACGGCCACGTCGACTGTCTTGCTCATAACATGTTGTCCTGTATAAATGCCTTGAAAATCAGTATATCACCACGAAGGACACGCAAACCTTCGTGCCCTTCGCGTCCTTCGTGGTAAAGGTTGTATTAATCCGAGTCTTCTCAACCCAGCGCCGCCACAACCGCATCGCCCATTTCCGCCGTGCCGACCCGGCGCGTGCCCTCCGTGTGGATGTCCGCCGTGCGCAATCCCTCGTCGAGGACCTGGTTCACCGCCTGCTCGATCCGGCCGGCGCACTCGGGCGCGTCCAGGGAATAGCGCAGCATCATGGCCACGGAGAGGATGGTCGCCAGGGGATTGGCGATGCCCTGGCCGGCGATGTCCGGCGCCGATCCGTGGATGGGCTCGTACATGCCCTTGCTGTTGGCATCCAGGGAAGCTGAAGGCAGCATACCGATGGATCCCGTCAACATCGCGGCACAATCGGAGAGGATGTCACCAAACATATTGGTGGTCACGATCACGTCGAATTGCTTGGGCGCGCGCACCAGTTGCATGGCGGCATTGTCCACATACATGTGGGACAATGCCACCTCGGGGTATTCCCTGCCCAGGCCCGTCATGATCTCGCGCCACAGCTCCGTGCACTCGAGCACGTTGGCCTTGTCCACGGAGCAGACTTTCTTGTTGCGTTTCATGGCGATATCAAAAGCGACCCGGCCGATGCGGGAGATCTCCGACTCCTTGTACACCAGGGTGTTGAAACCCTCTCGCTGGCCATCGGGCAGGGTGCGTATGCCGCGCGGCTGACCGAAATAAATCCCGCCCGTCAGCTCGCGCACGATCATGATATCCAGCCCGGAAACCACTTCCGGGCGCAGGGTGGAGGCCGAGGCCAGTTGCGGGAACAGCAGCGCCGGCCGCAGATTGGCGAACAGCTCCAGCTCCGCGCGCAGGCCCAGCAGCCCTCGTTCAGGGCGCACGGCAATATCCAGGGGTTCCCACTTGGGGCCACCCACGGCGCCCAGCAGTACCGCATCGGCCTCTCTGGCGAGTTGCAGTGTCTCTTCCGGCAGGGGATGCCCGGCCGCGTCATAGGCCGCCCCCCCGACCAGGCCATGACTCATCCTGATTTTCAAGGCATGAGTTTTTTTCAAATATTCCAATACCTTGACAGCTTCCGCCACAATCTCCGGGCCAATGCCGTCTCCCGGCAGAATCAGAATCCTTTTGCTCATGCGCGCTCGCCCCCATCTTCCCGCAGGGCGCCGAACAACCAGGGCGCCTCCGCGCGGCGTTTTTGTTCATAGGCCCGGATCTCGTCGGCATGCTGCAGGGTGAGTCCGATCTCGTCGAGCCCCTCCAGCAGGCAATGTTTGCGAAAACCGTCGATCTCGAAAGACAGGGTCTCGCCGCCAGGGAGGGTGATCTGCTGGGCCGCCAGATCCACCGTCATGAGGTAACCCTCCCGGGCTGCCACCTCCTGAAACAGGCGCTCGATGACCACGTCATCCAGCACAATGGGCAACACCCCGTTCTTGAAGCAGTTGTTATAGAAAATGTCGGCAAAGCCGGGGGCCAGGACGACGCGGATGCCATAGTCCTCCAGGGCCCACACGGCATGCTCGCGGGAGGACCCGCAGCCGAAATTCTCCCGCGCCAGCAGGATGCTCGCCCCCTGGTAACGCGGCTGGTTGAGCACGAAATCCGGGTTGAGGGGCCGCTGGCTGTCGTCCTTGCCCGGTTCGCCCTGGTCCAGGTAGCGCCATTCATCGAAAAGATTGGGCCCGAAACCGGTGCGCTTCACCGATTTCAGAAACTGCTTGGGGATAATGGCGTCCGTGTCCACATTGGCCCGGTCCAGGGGCACGACGATACCGGTGAATGTCTGGAATTTTTTCATGTTTACAAAATGTTAACAAATTCTATGCAAAAAATTGGTGGCGTGAGCGGTGAAACGTGAGTCGTGAGGAGGAAAAAATCAGCACCATCCCCTTCACATCTCACGTTTCATGTCTCACGTACATCAACAAAATGTCCCGCTACGGCGGCCGCGGCGGCCATGGCCGGGCTCACCAGATGGGTACGCCCGCCCTGCCCCTGGCGTCCCTCGAAGTTGCGGTTGGAGGTGGAGGCACAGCGCTCGCCGGGCTCCAGGCGGTCGGCGTTCATGGCCAGGCACATGGAACAGCCGGGATCGCGCCACTCGAATCCCGCGGCGGTGAACACCTCGTCCAGCCCCTCTTCCTCGGCCTGGCGCTTGACC
>WGFB01000087.1 GCA_015492435.1 Gammaproteobacteria bacterium
TGATCAATTCATGAACCGGCGTCTGGCGGCTGAAATGTCCCGGCTCTGCGTTGAAAAGCTTGGCAATAGCGCGCTATTGCCTGCGCTTTTCGCCTTGATCCGGAACATTTCATCTCGCCATCCATCCGGTCCAGAATTGATCAGAGGTTCCCTAATCCTTCTCGATGGTGTATAAAAGATCCCCGCCCACCGCCTTGTTGCTGCTCTCCCCCGAAACCGTGAGGCTCTTGGACAAGCGGTAGCGGACCATGTAGATATTGAGCTGCTCGGCCAGGCTGCGGCTGTAGCCCACGTAGAGCTTCGGAGAAAGATAGGTGCCCATCTTGAGCTGAATCTCCCCCGTCCCGCTCTTGGTCTCGATGCCCACCTCGTCGATACCCAGGCCTTCTCCGAATTTCTTGCCCAGGAGTGACGCGCCTCCCACACCCAGGGCCAGCGCGGCCCCCGACAACTCATTACCCTTGCTGGTATCATTGCGGTCGAGCGGCCTGCCCAGCACCAGGTAGGAAAGCGCCTCCGTCTCGCTCATGGCCGGGCTGGAGAAAATCTTCAGGCGCGGCTCGACAATATCCCCACTCACATTGAAGCCCACGGTGACTTCCTCCACCTTGCGGATGGCGCGGATGTCGAGGCCAGGCGTATCGATGGGTCCGCCGACGAAGACCAGCCTTCCCCGCTCGATAACGAGATCCTGCCCATAGGCCTTGAATCTTCCCTCACGGATACCCAGCTCGCCCGTGCCGCTCGTCAACTGGCCCGGCTTGTCGACCACCTGGAGCTGGCCGGTGATAAATCCCTTGAGCCCAAAGCCATCGAAGCGCACATAGTCTCCAAGCCGGATGCGCACATTGCTGAACACGGCAAAACGCTCCTCGGCCCCCGCTTCCTCCGAAACCACGATGGCATCCCTGCTCGGGCGCACCGCCCCACTGAGAGACTTGGGCTTCAGCACGGCCTCGGGAACCGTCACCACCCCCGAAACAGTCGCCGCATCATGGCTCACCGTCAGCGTCACATCCGGAGACACGACCACCTGGTACTCCGCATTATTGATCACCTGGAAGCGGTCGCCGCCGACATCGAGATCAAGGCGCCAGTCATGGGCATCCCCCGGAAGAAATGATCCCCTGGCCGTGATATTCCACCCTCCGGAGCGCGCCCCACCCTCAAAGCGCAGGGCATTGGCCCGCGCGCCGTCCGGCCGTATGCGCATGGCGATATCGTCCACGGTAATGCCGAGGGCGGGAAACGCGATTCTCCCCTTGGAAAAGTCGAGATCCACATTGAATTCCACGTCATCGGGCGAACCCGAGAGCCGCGCGCTGGCCCGCAGATCACCCTGTATCCCCTCTGCCTCGGGCATCAACAGGGTGAGCATGCCGAACTCCCGCAGGCTGGCCTCGAATGTTCCACTGACCTGACTCGATACAGGATTCAGGACGGCAAGGGGCAACTGCAGATTGCCGTCCAGCCCACCCTGCTCGCCCAGGTCCGCGCTGACGGAGAGGGAAGCCACCCCCTGCCGCAGGCGGGTATCCACCTCGAAATCCTTGTAGGAAATCCTGACCGTATCTTCACGGGTCACCTCGAAAGCCAGCTCCCCTTCCTCACTGACAAAGCTGGCAGTTCCCTCTATCCCGCCCTCAGGACTCAACACGGCGTGCATGCCCAACCTGCCCCGGCCATTGATGGCAATATCCGCGGGCAGCCATCGGCCGGCGATCTGAAGCGGCACTTTCCCGGCCGTGATATTCGCCTCGCCGCCCTGCCTGCTGTTCCACCGCCCATCCAGGCACAAGCGGGCGCCCTCCGTGCCGGCAAGACACCACGGGGCGAGATCAAAAATGTCCCCGCCCACCCGCACAAGGGCGGCCTGTTCACTTTCCCAGGCGCCCGTTGGGGGCAGCTCCAGGCGCACACCGTCCACCTCGCCCTGCCAGACATCCTCTCCGTACCCGCCCTGCACACGCCCCGCCGCCTGGGCCCATGCCGTGTCCAGCCAAATGTATACGGTGTGTTGAGAGGCCCGCCCGCTGCCCCGCACATCAAGCCGCCGGATGTGTTGCCCCCCCGCTTCCACGTCCACCAAGTGTATCGCGACATGCGAGGGCTTGATATCGCCGGGATCCCAGTCGAGCGCCACGGAAACGTACTCCGCCCGGTGCTCGCCATAGGCCAGCCCATGCCCCCGCAGCGTCCCAGCGACAGTCAGCGAACCTCGCGCGCCCAAGACACTCCCCTGGCTTTCTATGTCTCCGGCCAGGGGCGGATAAAACTGGCGCAGATCGGGGGCGTCAATGCGCCAGCTCAGCGACCATTGCTCTCCCAGTTCCCCGGCCGCCACCAAATGAGACTCCCCTGCCCGCAGCACCAATGGCGACAACGAAATCTGCCGCTGAGCCACCTCGATGTGGCCCCACCCTGAAAGGGGGGCTCCGTTCAACGCGCCGGACAGTTCCTCCAGCCCGACCCGGGCCGTGTACTGGCCATCGCGCAGGGCGCCATCGCCATGAACGGAAAAATCGAGCCGTTCCGGCACGCCCGCCCACCGCGCCGAGGGGTCGAGCCCCCGGCCCTCCAGGGAGAAGCGCCACAGCAGGTCCCGCGCCCAGCTCACGGCCAGGGTCCCGGTCAGGTGTCCGCCGAGCACGGCGCCGTCCAGGCGCCGCAGCTCGATCCCGGCGGTGGAACCCGTCCCGGCCAGCAGCCATTGTCCCGGCGGGATCGCCGCCCCCCGTACATCGCCGCCGATCTCGAAACGGTAATCGTCCAGCGCCCCTTTCAGGCTCAGGCGCCCCGTGGGGCTCACCACCCTCGGTTCCCCGCCTCGCAACGGCCAGGCGAGATTGCGCCAGTCGCCTTCCAACGCCACGGACTGGTGGTCCGTGGTGAGCACGGCCCTGCCTTTCAGACTCAGTTGCGCCCCCCTCTGGGGAAGTTCCAGGCTCAGCCCCGGCACATGCCATTCGCCGTTCTGGTGGCGGGCATTCAGGTCAGCCCGCCAGGACAACGCCTGGTAGTCGCCGCGCAACGCCGCCTCCACGGTGAAAGAGGACGGGCTGCCGCGGCTGCGCGCGTTGCCTTCCAGGATCAGAGGCTCCCAGGCAGGATCCAGGGCTCCCAGGCCGAGGCGCCCCATTTCCAACCGGGCGTCCCAAGTAGGCCCCGCGGCCACGTCTTCCACGACCGCGCGCATGGAGGCGCGCACGGGACGGCTGAGATCCTGCCGAATGGCGAGCCGCTCCAGATCGCCCGATACTTGCAGCGTACCCGCAATTGCAGGGTATTGGCCCGGGCGCAGCTCGAATGCGGCATCCATGCCCAAGGGATAGGCGCCCTGTGGTCTCAACTCCCCGGAAGCGGAGAAATTCAGTTGCGGACCTTCCAGTTCCAGGGCCTCCAGCAGCATGACGCGCCGGTCGAAATTCATGGCCGCCGCCACGCGGGACAGCCGGAACGGTGCTTCGGCATCCGCGCCCCGCACCGTGACTTCCTTCAGCACCAGTCTTTCGAGCGCAATGGCGACGGGAAGCGAGATATCCGCCAATTCGAAGGGGGCGTCATTGGAAGTCTCCGATGGCGCGGGCCGCGGCAGAGTGATGTGAATGCCCGCGGCTTCTACCAGCGAAAGACGTATCTCGCCCTCCAGCAAGGCACGTGGTTCCCAGTCGAGGCGCAGGCTGGCGATGCGGACTCGCAACCCTTCCTGCTGGAAACGGATATCTTCCACGCGGAGGGGGCCGATCAGGCGGCCTTCGATGGTGGAAGCGCTTGCCGGGAGCGCAGCCAAACCGGCATTCACGATCCAGCGCAGGGCGGTCTCGCTGTAAAGCAGGAAACCGGCCAGTGTGGACGCCACGCCCACGGCTAGAAGGAGAATGCCCGTCAATATCCTGCGTTTTACCACACCCCGCTCCTATCCATGATGTTACAACTCGGGACCGAAAATGATATGCAGCCGCGGATCCCTGTCGCCGACGCTCACCGGCCAGGCCAGATCGACGCGCAAGGGCCCCACGGGCGAGTACCAGCGGACGCCGAAGCCCGTGCCCCGCTCAAGGCTGAAATCGTTCCATTGATTGAATGCATTGCCCGTATCCACGAAGGCCGCCACGCTCCATTTCTCCCTGAAGAGATAGTCATATTCCACGCTGCCCACCAGTTTCTGCCTGCCGCCTATGGCATCGCCCGAGGAATTCTTCGGACCCAGCCTCTGATAACCGTAGCCGCGCACGCTGGTATCGCCGCCCGCATAGTAGCGCAGGGACAGAGGCAGGTCACCGAATCCATCGATGACGGTCGCGGCCGCCTCCCCCCGCAACAGGATTCGGTGCTTGCGTGCCAGGCTCTGAATGAGCTTGAACGTCAGCAGGGGCTGAAAAAAAGAAACATCGGAAAGCAGATTGTCATGCCCTCCCCTGAACTCCAGGGTAATACGGTTCCCAGCCTGGACATTGCCACGGGATTTGCCCACTATCCGGTCAATGGTCAGGCCCGGCATCAGGAGCTTGGTGTCTCCGAACTCGTCTCCGAGGCGGAAGGAGTCGCGGCGGTAATCCAGGTACCAGGTTTCAATCCAGTTCCTGCGCGGGCTGACCTGGCGGTTCACACCGATGATGTAGGTCTCCTCGTTGCGGTTATCATCGGGATGATCGTTGATCATGGTGGCCATCACCTCCCAGAAATCCGACCTGGGATTGCGGAAGGGGATGATGTAACCGACGGTCAGGCTCTCGCGCAGCCTGGAAAATCGCAGGGCCGACCTGAAACGATGCCCGCGGCGATTGATCCGCCGGTTGTTGTACCCAAGGCTGCCGCGCACCTTGGTATCGGTGCCATAGCCGATGCCCAGGCTGTAGCGATGGCGCCGCGAAGGCGCGAGATCGACGAACACCGGCACGTTACGGCCCGTCGCCTGCTCCGGCCGGGGCGACACCTCGACACGGGAAAAATAATCACTGTCGAAAAGGGCATTCTGCAGATCGAACAGCTTCTCGGTGGAATAGGGCTCCCCTTCCTTCAGGTTCGAGAAACGGGCCACGAGTTCCGGCTCGATGACGGCATCGCTGAAGGTGACCTTGCCGAAATGGAAGCGCAGCCCGCTGGCCAGAACAAGGCGTATCTCCACGGCTTCCCTGCCGGGATAGACGCGGGCCTGGTGCTCGGCATAGCTGCTGTTGAGATAACCGTTGCTGAGGGCGCTGCGCAGCAGCAGGCGCTTGCCTTCCTCATAGCGGGCATGAACAAAGATATCCCCTTCCTGAAGGGGAAATTTTTCCACAAGCCCGGACAGGGCGGGATCGTCAGCCCCCTCGCCGAGAATGACAACTTCAAGCTTTGTCACCCGCACCGGCCGTCCCGGGTCCACGCGATAGGCCGCCACCCAACCCGACTCCGTCTCCTCCAGGGTGGACTCGACACGGGGCTCGTAGTAGCCAAAGGGTTGCAACGCGGTGCGCAGCTCTTCCAGGGACTTCCGGTACAGGCGCCGCACGCGCGGCCCCGTCAACCCGCCCCTGCCCGCTTCCTGGGCAATGGACATGAACGCGCGGACATTCTGCTCCATGGGCTTGTCCAAGCCGGAAACCACGACCCGCAACTGTGGTCCTGCGCCAAAGGCGGGCTGCGCCACGAAAAGCAGCAACAGCGCCGCCATGGAGATTCGCCTACACACGCCAGGGATCCATCATCACCGCAAACAGGGATACTTTCTGGTCATTCACTCAATCACCGCAAGATCGTCGGGTTCCGCTGCGCACAGCGCCAACAGTCCACTGCTGGTCCGGGCAGGAAGCGAGTCCGGCTGCCATGCCTTCCCGCACGCCGGAATCCGTAAAAAGGCGTTTCCCACTGCAATACCAGCATCGCTCTGCAACCGCCGGGCTCACCCAAACCTGAATCCGCGGGTTCAGGGCGGATTCAGGCTAAAGCCTACAGCATAGACGCAACGCCATGGATTTGCATGGGAATTTGCTGGCGGGAAGGATATTCCGCAATGCCGGGGCACGCTATCCCAGCCGTTCGCGCAGACGGGCCTCCAGGGCCTCCTTCATGGATTCCAGGGCGCCGGCGCGGAACTTGGAAGCGGCAAAGTGGTAATAGTTGAGCTTGCACTTGACCGGCAGATGAAGGGCGTCGCGGTGCCGGTCCTCGAATTCTACCCAGGCCAGAATGGGCAGGTCGTTCTGACGCACATCGGCACACACCCACTCGTCCTCTTCCAGAATCAGGACCAGGCCCTCATGGCCTGGCACTGGCAGGCGCAAGGGAAACTTGAAATGCAGCCGCGCCCTGCGCCACAGGTTGTACAGGCTGGCCTCAACCTGGTCCTGGCGTTGTGCGTAGACTGGCACATCTCCAACTCGGCTCACGCGCGGCTCCTTGTGGGTGCGGCTTGCTTCCCCTCACCCCGCCCCTCTACCGTCAAGCGGCACCGAGGCCCCCGGGGGGAAGAGGGATACGCGGCTTCTACATCTGCTGGCCAGGGTGTCCTCCTCCCAGGTCCCTGCTGATTCTTTCAGCGCAGACTCAGCGTGTCAAGCTGGCGAACAGCACGGGCAGTTTCTCGGGGAGGCGTTCCACATGATCGACGATGGTGTAATTGTTGGCGCCGAAGATGCGCTTCACATAATGATCGGCCTCGGGATCCAGCGTCAGGCAATAGCTCATCACGCCCTTGCTGGCCAGCTCCTCCACCGCCTTGCGCGTATCGAGGCGCAGATGCTGAGGATCGCGCTCATCGATATCCGCGGGTTCGCCATCGGTCACCAGCAGAATCAGCTTCCTGCGTTCGGACTGGCTCAGCAAATGGCGCCCTGCATGGCGCAGGGCCGCGCCCATGCGCGTTGAAAGCCCGCCCTGAATGCCGGCCAGGCGCGCCTTGGCTTCGTCGTCCCAACCCTGCTTGAAGTCCTTGAAACGGTAATACTGCACGTCATGACGCCCGTCGGAGGCGAATCCGTGAATGGCGAAGGCATCGCCGACACCATTGATGGCCGTCGCCACCAGGGCCGCGGCCTCCCGCGTCAGCTCCAGAATGGTCTTGTCGCCCCCCGGAATCGTCTCGTTGGTGGATTCGGACAAATCCAGCAGGACGACGATGCCCAGATCACGGTTGTTGAGCACATTGCGCATGGTGATGCGCGGATTGGGCTGCTCGCCCATGCGGATGGCGATCATGGCATCGATGGCGGCGTTGAGATCGATCTCCTCTCCATCCTCCATGTTGCGCACCCGCTGCACGCCCTGGGGTTGCAGCATGTCGATGATCTGCTTGATGCGCTGGGTGACCGGCTTGTTCTCGACGAGAATGTTGTCAATGATTTCCGGATCGCCCTTGGGCTGGCGGCGCTCATAGACCGTCACCCAGTCAGGGCGGTGCAGTTGCACCTGATAGTCCCACTCGGGGTAGTGAAAGGGATCGGAAACCGGCTCCTTGCCCCACATGTCGTTGAAACTGACGGTGGCCTCGCCAGCATCCTCATAAGGCATGAATTCCGTGGAACAGATCCAGACTTCCTGAGCGTCGTCGCCCGCCAGCTCGCAATCCACTTCGTTGGCCATCTCGATGGCCGAAACATGGCGGCGCACCTGGCGCTGGCTGGCAGCCATGTATTCCACGCTGTTCTGCCAGGCAAATTCGTCGAAATCCCACAGCAGTCGGTTGTCGTCCCGGTAGGGCAGGCGCAGGGACTCGAGGATACGCAGGCTGGGCACGTCGCGGCGCCCCGAGAGGAGATTAAACAGCTCCAGCCCCATGTGCCAGGAGAACTGAGGATCTTCCCTGTTTGCCTCCACCTCGGCATGGAACTTGTCCACCACCTTTTGCACCCCCTCGTCCTGGAGGCGCGCCGCGGGATCGAGCAGGCTCAAGGCCATTTTCTCCAGCAGGAGCACCGTGGGATGCAGTGGCTGTCCCTCGGGCTCGATGCGCAACAGCCGCCCCCACAGGGTTTTGAGGCCGGGAAAGTTACGCGCGGCGCAATATTCCACGCGCGCGTCGTCCATGAAAGCAATGAAGAACATCTGTGCGGGACTGAGCTGCTCGGCTGACAGGGGCTGCGGCGTATACATCATATGAGCGGCGATATGCACCGCCATGGCCCGGTACAACTCCTGGCCTGAGACCCCTCCGATCCCGTCCACGGCATCCGGCAAGTGTATGACCCGGGCTTCCAGATAGGGCCGGAATCCCTCGTGGTCGGCCGCCGAGGGACGCAGGAAGAAATCCCGGCCCCACAGGGCGCGCAGGAAGAAATTGATCTTGCGCTGGCTGTCGATGAACAAGGTGCCGCGCCGCTCCTTTTGCAGCATGGCGCGGGCATCCTCGGTCTGCAGGCCGAAGTATTTGGCCTGTCCCTGCAGATCACGGGCATAGGCCTGGGCGCCATACAGGGCCCAGCGGCGCAGTCCGCTGAGGGTCAGCTTGGACAACAACTCGTCCATGACGCCGAGCATGGGGCGCAGTCCGCGAGCGGACTTGGCCGACAGTTGATGAATGAGTTGCAGATAACTGCGCAGCAGTTCGGGATCCCCGAGGCGGCGCGCCACCGTCGGCAGAGAAGTAAACAGCAGCGCGATGACCTCGCCCGAGGTCATGGAGGAGAGCTTCATGGCCGAACTGATGCAGTCGCGGATGATGTCGTCGCCGCACTCCTTGACCACGGCGGGCATTTCGGTGAGATAGCTGACCACGAGGCCGCCACCGCGCCCCAGGCTCGCCAGGCCGCGGGCGCCCTCCATGTAGTCATGCAGGCCGGCCGCGGACATGTTGCGCGCAGCCTCGTGGAAGGTGGCGTCCAGGGTGCCCTTCAGCTCTGGCGCTACCTGCTCCAGCGCCTCGCGGTAATCATCGAGATTGACACTCATTGTTCCGCCCTGTCATGCCGAGCGCAGGCGGCCGTCATTCGAAGAAAGTGGAAACGGCCGCGTCCAGCGTATCCCGCATGTCCGGGTCGTCGGTCAGGGGACGCACCAGCGCCACGCGGCAGGCCACCACGGGTTCCAGCCCCCGCGAAATGAGCTGCGCCGCGTAGACCAGCAGGCGGGTCGATATACCCTCATCGAGGCCATGCCCCTTGAGGTTGCGGCCGCGCTGCCCGATCTGCACCAGCTTGTCGGCGGTATCCTTGTCTACCCCGCCCTCGCGCATGATGATCTCGGTTTCCGTGTCGGCCTGGGGATAGTCGAAATCGAGGGCCCCGAAACGCTGCTTGGTGGACTGCTTGAGGTCCTTCATCAGGCTCTGGTAACCCGGGTTATAGGAAATCACCAGTTGGAAATCAGGATGTGCCTTCACCAGTTCGCCCTTCTTGTCCAGGGGCAGTTCGCGGCGGTGATCGGTGAGGGGATGAATGACCACCGTCGTGTCCTGGCGGGCTTCCACCACCTCGTCCAGGTAACAGATGGCGCCGACGCGCGCCGCCAGGGTCAGGGGCCCGTCGTGCCAGCGGGTGCCGTCCTTGTCAAGCAGGAAGCGGCCCACCAGATCGGAGGCGGTCATGTCCTCGTTGCAGGCCACGGTGATGAGGGGGCGCCCCAGTTTCCAGGCCATGTACTCGACGAAGCGGGATTTACCGCAGCCCGTCGGGCCCTTGAGCATCATGGGCATGCGTGCGGCGTAGGCCGCCTCGTAAGTCTCTATCTCATCGCTGACGGGACAGTAGAAAGGCTCCTCCTTGATCTGATACTGTGCCGCAAGCTCGGCATAGTTCACTTCCGCGTTCGATTTCATGACCTCTCTCCCTCTGTTTCCTGAAATGCCTTACCGGGACATCCGCGGCCATGCAGATGCCTTGATAAGGCAGGGACCCGCTTTCGGGTCCCATGCCGTTACGCTTCCGCCTCAGGCAGCCTTGGCGCGGTAGATCACCATGGATGCGCCCTGGGACTGGGCAAAGTTGTCATACCCGATCAGGCGCACGTGATTGTTGGGATGCGCCTTGTGGCAGGCCTCCGCCTCGGACAGGATGCGCTCCACATCGGTCTCACCGAACATGGGCAGCTTCCACATGTACCAATAGTGGCCGAAGGCATTCTCGGGCTCGGTATGCTCGATGGCCGGATTCCAGCCCTTGGAGACGATGTATTCCACCTGTTGCTTGATCTGCTCGGGCGACATCTCCGGCAGGTAGGAGAAGGTTTCGAATTTGCGGCTCGAAACATCGCTCAGGCTCGATTTGTAGTCTTGTACTTCGCTCATTGTCTAGTTCCTCGTAGTGTCGAATTCAATGTCAGGGATCGGGAGGGCGGCATCCGCCGCCTCCCCGCAATGCCGGGCGCCAGCCTTATTTGTGGGCCACGTCCAGCTTGTCCACCGTATCGAACTCGAATTTGATTTCCTTCCAGGTTTCCATGGCCATCTTCAGCTCGGGGCTGGACTTGGCGGCATTGGTAAGAATCTCCTTGCCTTCCTTCTCCACCTCGCGGCCTTCGTTGCGGGCCTGGACACAGGCCTCCAGGGCCACGCGGTTGGCCGCGGCGCCCGCGGCGTTGCCCCACGGATGGCCCAGGGTGCCACCGCCGAACTGCAGGACGGAGTCGTCGCCAAAAATGTTGACCAGCGCCGGCATGTGCCAGACATGGATACCGCCGGAGGCTACCGGCATGACGCCGGGCATGGAGCCCCAATCCTGGTCAAACATGATGCCGCGGGAGCGGTCTTCCTTGATATAGGAATCGCGCATGATGTCGATCCAGCCCAGGGTGGCGTCACGGTCGCCTTCCAGCTTGCCGACCACGGTGCCGGAGTGCAGGTGGTCGCCACCGGACAGGCGCAGGGCCTTGGTCAGCACGCGGAAGTGGATGCCGTGGTTCGGGTTGCGGTCCAGCACGGCGTGCATGGCGCGGTGGATGTGCAGCAGCATGCCGTTGTCGCGGCACCACTGGGCCAGGCCGGTATTGGCGCAGAAGCCGCCGGTCAGGTAGTCGTGCATGATGATGGGCGCGCCAATCTCCTTGGCGAACTCGGCGCGCTTGTACATCTCCTCCGGGGTCGGCGCGGTGACGTTCAAGTAGTGACCCTTGCGCTCACCAGTCTCGGCCTGGGCCTTTTCGGTGGCTTCCTGGACGAACAGGAAGCGGTCACGCCAGCGCATGAAGGGCTGAGAGTTGACGTTTTCGTCGTCCTTGGTGAAGTCCAGACCACCGCGCAGGCACTCGTACACGGCGCGGCCGTAGTTCTTGGCCGACAGGCCCAGCTTGGGCTTGATGGTGCAGCCCAGCAGCGGACGGCCGTACTTGTTCATCTTGTCGCGCTCCACCTGGATGCCGTGGGGCGGGCCGTTGCAGGTCATCACGTAGGCCAGGGGGAAGCGCACGTCTTCCAGGCGCAGGGCGCGCACGGCCTTGAACCCGAACACGTTGCCTACCAGGGAGGTGAACACGTTGACCACGGAACCTTCCTCGAACAGATCGATGGGATAGGCGATGAAGGCGTAGAAGGCCTCGTCGTTGCCGGGCACGTCCTCAATGGCGTAGGCGCGGCCCTTGTAGTGGTCGAGGTCGGTCAGCAGGTCGGTCCAGACGGTGGTCCAGGTACCGGTAGAGGACTCAGCCGCGACGGCGGCAGCGGCTTCCTCACGGGGTACTCCGGCCTGTGGAATCACTTTGAAACAGGCCAGGATATCGCTTTCCTTGGGCGAATAATCCGGCATCCAATAGGTTTCGCGGTACTCTTTCACACCCGCGTTGTAGGTTTTTTCAGCCATTGCTTTTCATCCTCGTTGTAAAATGAAGTTGATTGCTTGTTTGGCGTGGCCAGGCCATGCCAGGTGAATCACTTCCCTGCGTGAGCATGCTTCTCTCACGTGGGGTAGGAAAAGCTTACCCCTTCGGGATTGAAAAGAAAAATTAATCATTGTTATTATATCAATTAACATTTGTTTATTTCTGGAGCCTCTCATGCACCTGACCCTGCAACAGCTCCGCCTGTTCGAGTCCGTGGTGAGAAACCACAGCTTCACACGCGCCGCGGAGGAAATGCATCTGACACAACCTGCTGTTTCCATTCAACTTAAGCGCCTGGAAGATCAAGTGGGCCTGCCCCTGCTGGAGAACGTGGGCAAGAAGATCTTCCCCACCACGGCGGGCAAAACCATGCATGCGGCCGCCTTGGACATTCTGGGCCGCGTGTCCGAACTCCAATGCGAGGTGGAAAGCCTCAAAGGAGATATCAAGGGCCCCTTGCAACTGGCCGTGGTCACTACCGGAAAATATTTCATGCCCCACCTGCTGGGGCATTTCCTGCAGCTCCACCCCGGCGTAGTCCCCAGCCTGGAATTCACCAACCGGGCGCGCCTGGTTGAACGCCTGATGAACAACGAAGACGATTTCGTGGTGATGGGGCGCATCCCGGAGGATGAGGAGCGCCTGGTCAGCTATCCCTTCCTGGAAAACATCCTGGCCTTCGTGGCGCCCCCGGACCATCCTCTCGCCAAGCGCAAGCGCCTCTCCCTCCAGGAAGTCATTAAGGAGCGCTTTCTGGGACGCGAACCGGGCTCGGGAACCCGCCTCGCCCTGGAGCGGGTGCTCAGGGAGACCGGCCTCGAAGTGGAACCCTATATGGAACTGGGCAGCAGCGAGGCCATCAAACAGGCCGTCATGGGAGGGCTTGGCATCGGCCTGTTGTCTCTGCACAGCGTGCGGGTGGAACAGGCGGCCGGCAAGCTCGTCATCCTGAACGTGTCCGGATTTCCCATCAAGCGCCGCTGGTACGCCGTGCACCTGAAGGGAAAGAAACTCTCCCTGGTTGCCCAGAGCTTCCTCGACTTTATTCTTGAAGAAGGTCATCGCGTTCTGTCTGACTGACCGGCAGCATACCCCCCAGGAAATATGGCCTTGCCGCGGCCCGGCATGTCGTCACCTCCCCGCTCCGGCCCGTGGACAACTTCGACCCGAATCGACAGGTTCAGGCTCAAGTCAGAAAACCCACTGGCAATAAGAATTTTCCTGATATCAAGCCTATAAAATCCCTACACACTAAAGGGCTATCAGCAGGTGTCGATACAACACCTACCTGGCCCGGTGCAAGCGCCTCCAGAAGCCATGGCGCCGTACCAGCCTGAAATAAATATGGAGCAAATAGATCATGGTACTACCGTCGAACGCACTGGCATCCGCCAGGTTGTCCCGGTTGAAAATAGCGACAAGCTGCGAAAATACCGGCAAGAACAAGGTACTGGTCGTGGAAGACAGCAAATCCATCCGGGAGCTGCTCTGCGCCTATATCAACAATCTCCATGCCATCGGGGCCGACAGCGCCGCCAGCCTGGGCGAAACGAAAACCCTGTTGGCAAACCGCGCCCGTGAATATTTCATTTCCGTCGTGGACCTCAATCTCCCCGACGCCGAACAGGGTGAAATCGTCGACCTGGTGCAATCCCATGGCATACCGGTCATTGTCATGACGGGTACGGTGGACGAAAAAGTCAGGGAGGCCATGCTGCGCAAGAATGTACTGGATTACGTAATCAAGCAGCAGGCAACGGAAATCGAGCATATCGCCTATATCGTGGGGAGAATGTATGAAAACCGGCAATTCAAGGTGCTGGTCGTCGACGATTCTCCTTCATTCCGCCACTACCTGGCCGCATTGCTGGAAAACTACCAGTACCAGGTACTCCAGGCGGACAACGGCCTGGAGGCGCTGGAAACCCTGCGGGCGCATCCCGACATTGCCCTCATCCTCACCGATTACAACATGCCCCGCATGAACGGGCAGGAATTGATCCAGGCCGTCAGGAAAGACCACCGGCGGGAAGACCTGGCCATCATCGGCCTGTCCGATGCCTCCAAGACCGGCGTCTCGGTGCTCATGCTCAAGTGCGGCGCCAACGACTTCCTCAGCAAGCCCTTTGAAGTGGAGGAGTTCTACTGCCGGGTCACCCAGAACACCAACATGATCGGCTATGTCAGGCGGATCAAGGAACACGCCACCCGCGACTTTCTGACGGGACTCTATAACCGCCGCCATCTCTTCGAGGTCGGCACGCACCTCTACAACAATGCCAAGCGGGGAAACTGCAGGATTGCCATCGGCCTGGTGGATGCCGACCATTTCAAGCGCATCAATGATACCCACGGCCACGACACGGGTGACCTGGTACTGCAACAAATCGCCCGCACCCTCAAGCAGACCCTGCGTGGCTGCGATGTGATTGCCCGCTTCGGCGGCGAAGAGTTCGTCTGCCTGATCGTAATCAAGCATGACGAGGATCATCTGGCCGCTTTCGAGCGCGTGCGCAAGGCCGTTGCAGACACCAGGATCCAGGCCGGGGACGAAACCATTCACATCACCACCAGCATAGGCGTAAGCAGTGATCTCGGAGAATCGCTGGAAGACATGATCAGGCTCGCCGACAAGGCCGTCTATCGCGCCAAAAAGAATGGCCGCAACCGGGTCGAGGTGGCAACCAGACTGGACAAAAACAGCATCAACCAACTTCACGCAGACTGAACACGGCATATATTGTTGCCGGGTTGAGCGCAAGGGAAAGCGCCCCTTTCTATCTTGTATCTTGTATCTTGTATCTTGTATCTTGTATCGCGCAACTTTCCCAATCTCCGCGGCGATTCATTGCTTTGACCGGATCGACCGGACATGGGACTGCGTTCCAGGCGCGGCAACGCTAGGGAACCTCTGATCAATTCTGGACCGGATGGATGGCGAGATGAAATGTTCCGGATCAAGGCGAAAAGCGCAGGTAATAGCGCGCTATTGCCAAGCTTTTCAACGCAGAGCCGGGACATGTCAGCCGCCAGACGCCGGTTCATGAATTGATCAGAGGCTCCCTAGTCCCGCCGCGCCTTCCGGCGGCAACGGCACCAGGTGCAGACACAATCGGCTGGAGACCTGTCAGGCGCGCGACCGGCCGACTTGAGGCGGGCGCGATACCGGCGCCAAATCAGGGGAAAGCAGAGGGATTTCCAGAATCGCGGCGCCGTATAGCCA
>WGFB01000088.1 GCA_015492435.1 Gammaproteobacteria bacterium
CTGCTGGCCGTTGCCGGCCTCGTCATCGGCGCGCTTGGCGGCCACGGCCGCCTCTTCCGCATTGCGCGCGACTTCCCGCACGGTGGCGGTCATTTCGGTGATGGCGGTGGCCACCTGGTCGGTCTGCTCGCGCTGCCGGCTGAGGCCCTGGGTGGTTTCGCCCGCCGTGGCGCTCAGTTCCAGGGCGGCGCAGGAGAGCTGGTTGGCCGAACTCGTCACCTGATGGATGATGTCGCGCAGGTGATCGGCCATGTCATTGAAGGCGGTGGCCACCTCGCCCAGCTCGTCGCGCGAGGCGACACTGGCTTGGGCGGTAAGATCGCCTCCAGCCAGGCGGTTGGAAGCGGTCTTGAGGCTGCCGACGGCCTGGCCGACGGAGCGGTAGAAGCCGCCGAAGAGATACATGGCCGCCAGCAAGGCCGTGATGACCAGCGCCGTGATGGTGTACATGTATTGGACAAGGCCCGCGATGCGCGCGGCCAGCAGCGAATCCAGCTCGGCGAGAATATTGTCATAGAGCGCATAGGTGGCGCTGATCGCGGCGCTGCCCTCGGAGAAATAACGCTGGGGGTCGATGGCGATGTCATCGGCCTCCATGAGTTTGCCGCGGCTGGTGGAAACAAAGCCCATGCCGGCGGTCAGGGCCTTGTTCAAGGGCGGCTCCAGGCGCTCCCGCAGGCCGGCATTGTATTCAAATGCGGTTTGCAGGCCGGACATGGCCGCCTCCATATTGGAGCCGATCTTGCCCAGCAACAGGGTCATGCGGATGATATCGGGGGTGGTAACCGCCTGTTTGGCGGCAATGCCGGCGCCGAAGCCGCGCGCCTGGCCCATGTTCTCCGTGACCTGGGGCAGCTTGTTGACCACGGCGTTCATGAGATAGAAGCTGTCGAGGTCCGGGTCGTGTATCAGTTCGGAGTGCTCCGCCACATGGACCAGCAGGGCCTGCACTTCCGCAATCAGGTTGGTATGGAGTTCGAAGCTTTCATCGGCGGACAGGTTGAAGGCGTTTTCGCGCAGATTCTGCCAGCGTTGCTTGATATCGTTCCAGCGCCCCGTGCTGTCCAGGACCTGTCCAAGGCGTGCATCCACGGCGTCGATCGCCATGATATCCTCCGCGATCTCGCGCCGTTTTTCGAGAATCCGGGGCTTGAAGCCCTCCGCGCCCCTGAGATGGGCATTGGTCATGCCGCGGTGCTGGGGCAGGTGCTGCATGAGCTGGCGCAGGGGATGGATGTACTCGATACCCTGGCGTTCCTTCTCCGCCAGTTCGATGCCCCGGTTCATTTCGGTAGCGAGCAAATGCAGGGTCGCCACCATGGGCGCGATGAAAATCACGGAGATGACCATCATCTTGCGGGAATAGCTGAGCCGGCTCATCAGCATGACGGCGGGACCAAGAATTTTATTCATTATTCAAGCCTCTTGATAATCACTTGCCGTGACAATCACGTTTCTCTTCCTCTGGCGTCCGGACGGCGCCCAGGACTTATATCGGAACAATTTCCGAGGACTTGAGTAAGAAAACTCGTGGCTTGACTCAGGGCGCCTGGGTGGTCTTGCGGGCCTGTTCCACGAAAAGAATGCTGGAAAAATCCCGTTGCAGGGTCTTGCTGTGAAAATTCGTCATGGCGACACCGCGGCTGTAACGTATGCGGTCCCCGGTCTTGAAATCGCTCCGCGGGGCCGCGATCCAATGCCGCGCGCCCGGTTTTGTTTCGACTTCGACATAACTGTAGAGGGAAGTGTGAATGGCCTGGATGACGCGGCCCTCGTGGGGCAGCCTGGGCCCGGCGGCGCGTTGTTGCGCGGCCCGCTGCTGCTCGTAGGCGGCGGCCAGGTCCCGGGTGGTCCAGAAACCCATGTCGCCCTTTTCATTGAAAGTGGCATATTCCACGGAACGGTAATATCCATCGCGGTTGGTGCCGCCGATGATATAAATATGATTCCCATGCACGATGGTCCCGAAGTTGGCGCGGGGGGACGAAAGGGGGGTGCTGGCCCGCCACGGCGCCAGGCCGCGGGAGGCGGAGCCGATCACGCTGGTTTCCACTACATCGGTATAGAGGGCGCCCTGCAGGCCCCCCAGGGCATAGAGCCGGTTCCCATGGACCGCCGCCGAGAGGGCGTAGCGGCCGTGCTCCATGGCGGTGGTCCCTGTCCAGGGAGACAGGCGCTGATCCTTGCCCGCGGTGGCGAATTCCACTTCCACGCGTCCACTGCCTTCCGATTCCTTGTGGCCGCCAATGACATAGATGGCGTCCCCGGCCCTTTTGACGCTGTTGACATAGCGCGGCATGGTGAGCCGGCGCGGCTCCAGTGTCCAAGGGCCCACTTGGCCGTCTGCCCCAATGGAGGCGCGCTCCACGCTGTCCAGCAGCGCGCCGCCGAAGCCGCCCAGGGCGTAGAGCGTGTTGCCCACCCGCGCCAGCTTGATGCAACGGCGGGGGAAGACCAGCCGTTGCGTTTCCTTCCGCCACGGGCCGAGGCTGCCGTCCTCCAGGATGCGCGCGCGCTCCACGGAGCGCAGCAGGTTTTTACCACCCGCGCCATTGGCGCCTCCCACCGCGTAGACATGGCCCCCAAAGACCACGGCATCGAAAAATCCACGGGCCTCTTTCAGCGGCGCCGTCAGCCGCCACGGGGTCAAGGTGCCATCGGGCCTGATACGGCTGTACTCTACTGTGCGCAGGAAATCCCTGCCGTCGATGCCGCCGATGGCGTAGATTACATCGCCGCTGCGCACAATGGCCGCGCCGGCGCGGGGTATATTGAGGGAGGAGGTTTCCTGCCACCCCGCCACCCATACCCCGCCCTTATCCACTGGAGCGGAGATCGCCAGTACTGGCAACAGGAACAGAAGGAATGGGAGCAACAGCCAGGTTCTAAGGTCCATCACACATCAGAGCGTACTACGGATGCCCGGCTTTTGGTAGCCGGGGCTGGCCGTGTCAGAATTGAAAGCGGGCCACCAGGGCGTTCAAGGCCTGGGAGATCTGATTCAATTCGCTGCTGTGCCGGGTGATCTGCCGTGAACCGGACTCGGTCTGATCGGCGATCTGGGTGATGTTGACGACGTTGCGGTTGATTTCCTCGGAGACGGCGCTCTGTTCCTCGGCGGCGCTGGCGATCTGGGCATTCATCTCATTGATGGTGTTGACGGCGTCGGTGATGGC
>WGFB01000089.1 GCA_015492435.1 Gammaproteobacteria bacterium
GCGGCGGGAAATGGGTCCATTTTTTCGATCATTTTCGTTAAATAGCGACCACTATTCGCCTCAAATGATCGAAAAACTGTCCTCCATTTCCCACTCGCCTCGCTACGATCACCTAAGTCCGACAGCCTCCTGCCCCGCGTCCCGCCAGGAACGGATGGCTTGCAGGCGCCCGTCCTCGCTGTGGGTCATCTCGACGAACTTTGCCGCTTGCAGGCGTTCCACCATGGCGGGTTCGATGGCAAAGAAGCGGGCGGTTTCCTCATTGCCGATTGTGGGGTGGTTCACGCGCCGCTCCCGGCCCCTGAAGCGGATCTGGTTGTACAGTGCCCAGCCGGTCAGGGCCAGGCCCAGTGCCATGATCACTGTCGTGTAGAGCCCCAGCAGTTCCTGCAATGCCTCCAGGCCCGCCTGGACGATCATCTGGTCATAGAAACTCTCAATGCCCAGCAGCCAGGCGACGAGGCTGATGACGGGGATCCACAGATAGAACCAGAAGACCCAGAAGAACAGGGTCAGCACGGCATAGGCATAGCGCTGGCGCAGGCTCTGCAGGCTGGGGCTTTCAATGATCAGGGATTGTCTTGATGGCTCTTTCATGGTCTCAGACCCCGGTCCGGGCTGACCCAGATGGCGCGCGTGCCCTTCTTTTTGAGGATGGCCCTGGGAACAGCCACGGCAGTGGTGAATACATTGAGTACCCAGTAGGCTACGGGGTACCAGATCATCCAGTAATAGATTCTGCCCATCCCTCTTTCGAAGCGGGCGTCGATGACCAGACTGACGGCGAATTGAGCCAGGCAGGTGATGCCCAGGATGACACCATTCCAGCCCGCCAGCAGGGAGGGGACGGTCAGCGCGGGAGGCAGTTGAATGAACAGCCCCGTGAACCACAGAATGATGATGACCAGCATGAAATAGGACCACACCACGCTGGTGAGGAACTCCAGGTAGACCATCCACATGCGCCGCTTGCGCCAGCTTGCCAGGTTGCGGGCATAGCGCAGCAGGACCTCCGCGCCCCCCTGGGCCCAGCGCAGGCGCTGGCGCCACAGTCCGCCCAGGGTTTCCGGGGTGAGGATCCAGCACAGGGCGTTGGGCTCGAAACGGACATCCCAGTGATTGAGTTGCAGCTTCCAACTGATATCGATGTCCTCCGTGACCATGTCCAGGTTCCAGTAGCCGACCTTGTGCAGGGCCGTTTTGCGGAACGCCGTCACCACCCCGGACACGGTGAAGACCCGCCCATAGATGCGCTGGGCGCGCTTGATGGCGCCGACGATGGAGGAGAATTCACCTACCTGTATCTTGCCCAGCAGGGTGGAGCGGGTGCGGATGCGCGGGTTGCCGGTCACGGCGCCGACACGGGGGCCGTCGATGAAGTGGCGCATCATCCAGGCGGCGGCGTTTTCGTCCACGAGGGCGTCGCCATCGATGCAGAACAGGTATTCGTACCTGGCCACCAGGGCGCCCATGCGCAGGGCCATGGCCTTGCCCTGGTTGTGCTTGAGTTCGACCACGCGCAACATGGAAAAGCGGCCGGTGAGGTCGCGCAGTATGGCCGCCGAGTCGTCGGTGCTGCCGTCATTGATGACGATGATCTCGAATTCCGGGTAATTGTGGCGGGATAGAAATTCGACGGTCTCGGTAATGTTCCCGCCCTCGTTGTAACAGGGGACGATGAACGAGACGCCCGGATAGGATTCCAGCACCGGAGGCTGAGAGATCTTGCCGTGCGGGTCCCTTTCCCAGTGAAAATAGTAATAGACGGAACCGATGATCCACAGATAGGCCATGAACAGAGGGTAATAGAACTCGAAGTAGAAGAGTCCGTTGATGAATTGCGCGAGAAACTCTGTCATGGCTTGGGATAGGGATACGTGTTGAGAGACATGATGGGCCTGATGCGCCGGACATCCGGGTGCTCACGCGCGAAATCATCGGGATAGTATCCGAAGTTGAGGGCGCCTGATTCCAGGAGCAGGTTCATTTGCGTCCGCAGCTCTTCGTTGGCGACAGGTTTTCCGCTGCGCCAGTCGCGGGACTGGAGTTCGAAGACCGTTTTTTGCAGGGCGCCGGGTTTTTCCGCCACGCGTTCCACCAGTTGCCTCAGCCAGCGCATGGGATGGCGGGCCCGTTCCATGTAGGGCATGGCCATTACCGCCGTGTAGTCGTAATTTTCCAGGAACAGGTCCAGGGACTGGGCGAACCAGGTTTCCGCGCGAGGGTCCAGTATTACCCGCGCATACAGATTGCGCGCGGTGCGGATATCAGGACGGTAGCGGCGCACCTGCCCGGCAAGGCGCTGGGTCCAGTAGATGAGTGTCTCCGTCTTGTGGCGGCTCCAGCGCTGAAACAGCCCGGGGTCCTGGCGGATGTCCCCTATGGATGGGGGCAGCTTCCATTGTCTCCGGTAGACCCGCAGGGCAGCCTCACTGGCATCTTCATAATCGGAAAGGTAGGCGTCGTCATGGAACAGCAGGCCGTGGAAACTGGCGTGAATGGCCAGGTCCGCGTAAATCTCGGAGACGGTTTTCAGGGCCTGGGCGCTGAACGGCGTGAGCCGCCGGTAATCGGGTATGGCCACGGGCGAGCCGTCCGGGGCCAGGCGCTGCACGAGCTGCTTGCCGGCGGGATGGTCCTCGCCGAGGTCAAAGGACAGCACCGGGAGCCAGGCATAGACCATGACACCGGCGCGGGTGAACAACTGCCAGGCCACGCGGTTGAAGAGATCGGCGCGCATGGGCAGGTGGCGGTTGGGAAAATACAGGGCGTCGGCGTTGCCGTCGCCGTCGGGATCGGCATGGGCCTGCAGGTAGACGGTGTTGATCCGCAGGTCCTTGATGCGGTCCAGGAGATGGCCGAGATTCCTCTCCTGCTGGGCGGAGTCTTCATCGTATATGTAGTCGAGGTCCACGTGCGCGACCCGGATGGGGCCGGGCGTGTCGGGGTAATACAGGGAGGTCACCACGTCCGCGAGGGTGTCGCCATCGGTGACGAGAATGCGGCGTACTGCCTGGAGCCTGTGGAGGCTGTTGGGGCCGCTGTCCAGAGTGAGAGTGACGGGCATGCCCAGTTCCCTGGCGATATCGATGGCGTCCTGGTTGTAGCTCCCGTAGGGCCAGACCATGACCCTTGGCCGCTGGCCGGTATGCCGGGCGATTACCCGGCTGCTGGCGAGCAGGTCGTCGTGTATGCGCTTGCGCCAGGTGGCCGCGTCTTCATAGGAGGCGCTGTCCGGATCGTAGCGGCGGGTTGCCACGGCGGGCTGCAGGTTGCCCTGTGGGTTGCCCTGGATGCCGTGGTGCAGGTCATAACTGTGAGAGGCGATCTCCACCAGGCCGGACTGGGCCATCTCGCGCAGTTGCGCCCAGGTCATGAATTGTGAACGGGGCGCCGGCTTGTCGCCATATTGAATGGTTTCTCCTTCACTGTCGATCCATTTGGCCAGGGGCGCCACCACCGCGGGATAGTTGAAGAGCTTCAGCAGGGGAAACACGCGTGTGTAGGTGCTGAGATAGCCATCGTCGAAGGTCAACAGCAGGGCCTTGTCCGGCAGCGGCCTTCTGCCCTCGCGGGCGGCGAGAAGATCGCCGATGCCGATGGGATGATAGCCATGCTCGCGCAGCCATGAGAATTGCGCGACCAGTTCCGCCGTGCTGATGGTCATGGCGTCGGCCACGCGGTTGCGGGAGGGGTCGTCCTGCACATCGTGATAGGAAAGGACGATAAAATCACCTTCCGCGCCGGCCTGAGCGGCTGAAACGAGTCCCAGAGTGAATATCACGAGGCAGTAGAGGATGAAGCTTCTCATGTCAGAAACGCCAGTCCAGTGTCAGATAGAGCCGGGTCTGGTTCTCCATGGCGCCGTCGTAGGCCTTGCGCGCCCGCGAGACGCCATAGCTGATCTCGAAAGTATCGTCGGGGTTCCACTGTTGTTCATAGAACAGGCCACCGACGCCCTTGGCGCCGAAACCTTTCTGATAATAACTGCCCAGGGAGAATCCCAGGCGGTGACGGAAGGCGCGCTCATAGCGGCGGAACTGCAACCATTCATTGACCAGCGAGATGTCCAGGTTAAGATCCCTGGCAGGGTTGAAATAGGGGGCGGCATCGCGGGTGTTGGATGAGGCATAGGCGCCGAGGCTGCCATCCAGTCTGTAGTGAGGGCGGGTGAAGAGGCGCTGGGACAGGACCGCACTCGCATTGTTGCGGATGTTGCCGTCGTTGAAGTCCAGGTATTGCAAGCCCGTGTCGATGCGCCGCGATTCATGAAAGTAGTACGTCAGGTCCACTTTGCCCGACCAGCCCTCCACCTGTTCGTTCAGGCGTCCGCGCAAGGGGATGTCGTTGCTGTTGCTGTCATAGCCCGCGCCCAGGTGCCAGTGGTCGGTGAGTTTCCACAAGCCGCTGAGAGCGAGGCCGGCATTGACATTGCTGTCGTCATCGTCGCGCGTGAGCGTGGAAACCAGCCGATAGCGGCGCTCGCGGTATTCCAGCCCCACGCCCACCCGCCCATAGCGCGCGTCTCCTTCTGGAAATCTGGCCGTGGCGAAATGGGTGTAGAGAAAGGGGCGGTAGCGGTATTTCAGCGGCTGGCTGTAGAGCCAGGCATCGATGTTGAAGTCTTCGCTGCCCTCCTGAACGCCGGTGCTCTTGCCATAGCCGGAGGTGAGATACAGTTCACGCATGTTGTGCACGGTCCAGGTGCGGCGCAGGCGCTTCACGCCGGGCGCGCGGGGATGGCGTTGTTCCGCTTCCCGCAGCAACACGTGACTGTTGCGGAAATCGTAAAGTTCCAGGCGGGCAACGGCTTCTGCCAGCCGCGCATTGAGCAGCCCGGGGCGCAGGGCGCGGGCGATGCGGGATTCCCGCAGGGCCGTCTCGGGCAGGCCACGCCACAGATTGATATGGGCCAGCTCCGAGCGCAGCTCCGCGTTGTTGGGGGCGTTCGAGAGCAGCGTCTCCAGGCGCGCCTGGGCTTCCTCCAGGTCACCCGCAAAGGCCTCCACCAGGGCGGCGGTGACATCGGCCTCCAACTTGTGGGGATTGGGTTGGAGAGGGGTACCCTCCTGGCCGCCCCTCCAGGGCGGTTCCTGTTCCGACAGGCTGTTGGCGAGGGCCCGCGCTTCATCGAAGTTCTCGTTGTCCACGTGGGTATAGACCAGCATCAGGGCGGCATCGAAATTTTCCGGATTGCGCTGCCGGACGATTTGCAGCAGGGGAAGGGATTTGTCAGGTGCCTTCAATTGCAGATAGGCGCCGGCGGCAGTGGTAAGGACACGGTCAGGCAGAGCCTGGGCTGGAGAGTCCAGCTCCTCGAAGGTCGTAATGACCTCGCCATGGCGCTGCTGGTCATAGAGGGCCTCCATGAGATCGTATTGCAGTTTCGCGCGCACGGGCGGGCCATCGCCGGGCACGCGCGCCAGGCGTGCCCGCAGGGAGGCGATGGCCCGTTCGCTGTCCCGGCTGGCGGGGGCGTCCTCTCTGTCTGGCAGCCGCCCCCAGCGGATGGCCATGGCGGTGCGGTCGCGCTGGATGGCATCCAATTCCTCCGCGGTCAGCATGCCGGGTGTGCGTGCCGCCATGTCAGCGGCAAGGTGAGGCGCGCCCAGGCGTGCCGTGATCAGGATGCGTCCCCGCATCGCAGTACGGTTTTCAGGGTCGCTGGCGAGCACCCGCTCATAGGTGGCGAGGGCCTGAAAATAGTTTTTCTGCTGCAACTGGACATAGGCGAGGGTATTCAGGATGTCACTGCGCCCGGGGTGGCGTTGCAGCATGCGCCCGGCCACGGCCGCGGCTTCCTCCCCATTGCCCTGATCCGCCAGGGACATGGCCAGTCCCAGGGCGCTCTGGATACGCTCCGGGAAGCGGTGCGCCGCCGCACGGTAGATGCGGATGGAAAGGGGAAAGCGCTTCAGGTTGCGGGCCGATTTCGCCAGTGCCTCCAGGACGTAGACAGGGGCAGTCTCCAGGTCGATGGCGTCGAGATGGGAAAGCGCTTCCGCATCCCTTTCGGCCCAGCCCAGCACCGTGACGTAGTCGTACAGGTACGGCGCCTCGCCCGGATGGCGCTTCACCAGCGAGGCCAGAATGCCGAGCGCGTCCTCGTGCTGCCCGGCGCGCGCCTGCATCAGGGCTTCATGGTGTAATCCGGCATCGGATGGCGCCGCGAGGAGCGGAGGGGAAAGAGCGGCCAGCACGCCCAGAATGGCGATGATGGTCCATGAGTCAATACGGGAAGTCCGCCGCGGGCGGGTGACTACGGCCTTGTGGCAGATCATGGGCACGGATAAAGGGGCCTTTGCCTCATGGGCGCTAAGAATAAAGCATAACAAGATACTTTCAAGGATTTATCGGAAAATCCGAAAATTTCTTGAGGCGGCAGAAGGGCCGGAGCTGGTATGGCGTCAGGGGGCGGGGGGGGCCTTCAGATATTGTTCGATATAACGGTGCAGTTCCACCAGGCTGCTGTCCAGCAGGGCCTCCTGCTGATCGAGCCGCTTGACCATGGCGCGGATGTGTTCCAGTTCC
>WGFB01000090.1 GCA_015492435.1 Gammaproteobacteria bacterium
AGAGACAGGCCCCAGCCGCTGCGCCTCCAGCGGGATGGCACCGCCGCCAGCGAAGGGGTCGTGGAAGGCGGGCAGCTTGTCGGGGTCGAACAGCTCGGCGGCCTGCGGGTGATCCTTGTTCAGCTCGCAGACCTCGCGCCAGCTCCTGCGGATCTCGGCGCGGGCACGCTCCAGCACGGCTGCGTTGTTGGTGTTCTCCCACTTGACCAGCTCGCGGATGATGTCGAACAGTTCCTCGCGCCGCCTGGCCGCATCGATCTTGTTGACGCCATACTTGAACCCTCCGCCCTGCTGGTAGCCGGGGTCGTTGACCATCTGCGCGAACAGCACGGCCCGCGCCGCCGCCAGCGGCCGCCGCGCCCACCACAGGTGCAGCGTGCTGGGATGCCCGTGCCGGATGGACTTCTCCCGCGCCGCCTCGCGGTTGATGTCGTCCAGCGGCAGGGCGACTTCGATGAGTTTTTTGGGGGATTTGATGGGGGTCATATGGGTTCCTTCAGTACCAGCGGGCCGGGCGTTTCAGAACATAGCCACTGGATGTAGTGATTTCGTCCGGCAAAAGATTCTGGCGCAGCTTGTCTGCACCGATTACGAAGTGCCCATGGGCCGCTTTCTTGAGTTCTGCTGAACGGCGTGCGGGTGGGAATGCGACAATCAGCCGTTTGTTGTGAAAACGGTCTCTGATTCGTGAAACTGGTGTGGCCAGATCGCTGTCCCCCGACACAATGATCGCTGTATCAAACCGATCTTCATAAGCGTCTATCAACATCTGGGTGGCAATATTGACATCGGTCATCTTTTCTTCATGACTGGTCCAGGTGGCACCGCAGTTGCGGCATTTCTGCCCCTTGGGCAGATAGTGTCCGAAGTGGCATGTAATATCGCCCCGCGTTGCCAATGCGTCCAGCCAAAGGGTCTGACGTTTGGCGCTCTGGCCATGGCTCTTGTCACGAATTCGGGCGGTGAAATAGTGTGTGTGGACCAATTCCTGCCCCGGTTTGAGCAGGGCCCGGGACATGGCCGCCAGATCGAGCCAATAATACTTGCGCCATTCTTTGTCTCGAAGACCAAAGTAAAGGTTGAAACCGTCGATATAGCTAATGACTCGGGTCATGCCGGGCGCTCCGCAACGTCAAGTTGTACTTGACAGCAGGGAAACCCGGCCTCACAATTCTGTGTGTTAACCCCACCGGGGATAGCATCCCCGGCCCGACGCCACCCTTGCGGTGGCGTCTCTGTTTTAACCCCGCCGGGGATAGTATCCCCGGCCCGACGCCACCCCTGGCAACAAACCGGTGGTGGCGTTTCCGCCTTCGCTCCGGGCAAACCGCTCGGGCGGTAAAATTCCTTTTCCATCATAGTGTTCCCTCCGGACCGCCTGCCTTTGACAACAGCTCCTCCAAGCTGTAGTTGATGCTGGCCACCCCGAAATCCGGCTCCTTGGTGAAGGGGTTGCGGATATAGTACGGGCCCTCGCAGTCGTCACCATCCACGATGACGATGGCGAGGATGAACTTCTCCGCCTGGTTGAGGGCGTGGAGGATCTCGTTGCGGCTGACGGTGATGGTGGTCTGGCCCTTGGCGCGCCCCTTGACCTCGATGTGGCGGTCGGGCTTGATGGAGCCGCCGGGATTGGGCTGGGGACGGGCGGTGATGTCCCAGCCGCATTTTTCGGCGGAGACATCCCAGACCTCATGCCCGAAGCCGCGCTCCACTTCCAAGACCTTCTGCATGGCGATTTGCTCGATGCGGGAGCGGGCCTCGGCGTCGGTGCTGAAGGTCGCCTCACCCTTGCGGCTTGCCAGCAGGCCCTGCGGGATAACCAGTGCGCCACCGATGGCAACGGGGGTGCTGGACACCACGTTCTTCATAGCCTCCAGTTCCCGCTTGCGTTGGGCGAGCCGCTCGGTGAGTTCATCCACCCGGCGGCGGGCCATTTCCGGCTGCATGCGGGGCTGCTTGCCCGCTTTGACATCTTCTGCGAGCTTGATATAGCGGTCGGACCAGTAGTTGATCTCCTTGACCAGGCGGTCATTGACCGCCGCCAGGATCTTGTCGGCCTGGTGTTCACGGCGGGACTTCACCTCCTGGTAGTGCTCCGGCACCAGTTTCTGGCTTGCGTAATGCAGGACCAGGCCTTCCAGGTTCTGTCTGACCCACGGTGAGTCCAGGACATCCTTGATCAGGGCCTTGTCGGGTTCGTCGATGGGCTGCAGATCGAGATGGGGCGCCCAGCCGGCGAAGGTGGTGTTGCCTTGGCTGTCGATAGCCACGAACTGGAGGCGGCGTGACACGGTGCGGGGGTTGTCCGCGCTGCCCTCCCGTACCTCGTGGTCGATCATGAACAGGATGCGCGGCTCGGTTCCGTCGTCGTTGGGATCGACCAGAATGGCACCCTGTTTCAGCCTGGTGCGGTGGGCCGAGAGCACCAGGTCCGTGGTGGCATTCATCAGGGGGTGGGCCGGGTGGACCAGGTCGGCCATGGGGCGGCCAGGGATGCGGACCTTGTCCTTCTCGAAGCAGATGCGCTCGTATTTCTTCAGAACGGGTGTACGGGTCTCGCCGATGACCCGGTCGCGTTCCCGGATGGCGGCGGGTACGTGCCGGATCTCGAACCGGCCCGGCTCGCGGCGGCGCATCTCGCCTCCCAGCGATTGAAAGGCCTCGGTGAAGAAAGCACGGATGAAATAGGGCTGCAACTTGCGTGCCTCGGCCTTTTCCATCTCCTCCTTGACCGCGTAGAGATCCTCCAGCGTCATGTGCTGGTCCACCAGGGCATTGCGGCGGATGATTTCTTTCAGGTGTTCGGTATCCAGCGCGCCTTCGATCTTCTGCTCCAGCCGGGCCTTGACCTCCGGTGACTCGCCAAAGCGGATGGCCTCGATGAGCAGATCCTTGAGCGATACCCCCTCGAAGGCCTCGCCCAGGATGTCGAACACCTTGCCGCCCAATGCCTGCTTTTCCACCTCCAGCTTCTCGAAGAGTTTCTGGAAGACGTCGCCCTCCCGTGTGCCCCTGGCCACCAGGTTCCAGAGGTGGCAGACCTCGGTCTGGCCGATGCGGTGGATGCGTCCGAAACGCTGCTCCAGGCGATTGGGGTTCCAGGGCAGGTCGTAGTTGACCATCAGGTTGGCGTTTTGCAGGTTGACGCCTTCGCCGGCGGCATCGGTGGCTACCAGCACCAACACCTCCGGATCGTTGCGAAACAGTTCCTGCGCCTTGCGCCGGTCGTCCCGGTTGACGCCCCCATGAATATGAATGACTGCATCCGGGTTTCCCAGCAAACCGGTAATTCGACCCCTGAGATAATTCAACGTGTCCTTGTGTTCGGTGAAAATGATGAGCTTGCGTCGATGGCCTGCGGGAGTGACCATCTCCGGGCGGTCCTGCAGGAGGTGGGAGAGTTCCTCCCACTTCTTGTCCTGTCCCGACTGCACGACATCGAGGGCCTGTTGCTCCAGGTCCTTGAGGATCTCGATTTCCGCCTGGAGTTCGGGGATGGTCTCTGCCGCAGTGGCCTGATCGAGCACCTGTTCGGCATACTGTTCGTACTCTTCCGGCGTCAGTTCGTCTTCCAGCTCATCGAAATTCTCTGGTAGATCAATGGGTTTTCTGACGACATATTCACCCAGGGTTTCGGCCGCCCCGTCCTGCCGGAGCTTTTCGCCCCGGGCGACCAGCTTCATCTCTTCCAGCCGTGACTCCAGGCGCTTGCGGCGCCGCTTGAGCGACTGGTAGATGGCCTCAGGGCTGGAGGCGAGGCGGCGCTGGAGCTGGGTGAGCGCGAAGCCGACGGTGTTCTTTTTCTTGCCTGAGAGCTTGTCGGCCCGGTCCATCTCGTTACGGACGTAGTCGGTCACTACCGCATAGAGGGCTGCCTCACGGTCAGAGAGTTCGTAGTTGGCGGTATAGGCCCGGCGCTCCGGAAACAGCGGCGTGCCGTCGAACTTGAGCAGTTCTTCCTTCACCATGCGCCGCATCATATCGGAGACATCAACCTTGTGGGCGCCTTCGCGGAACTTGCCGTAGAAGCGGTCGCCATCGAGCAGGGAGAGCCAGATCTGGAAGTCGGCTTCCTTGCCGTTGTGCGGCGTAGCGGTCATGAGCAGGAAGTGGCGGGCGATGGAACCCAGCAATTCGCCGAGCAGGAAGCGCTTGGTCTTGTTGACCTTGTTGCCGAAGTAGCTGGCGGAAAGTTTGTGGGCCTCGTCGACAACGATCAGGTCCCATTCGGTGGTTTTGAGTTTTTCCTGGAAGTCCTCATTGCGCGAGAGCTGGTCCAGGCGTGTGATGATCAGGTTCTGCTCGTCGAACCAGTTGCCGGAGGCGCATTGCTCCTGCTTTTCACGGCTGAAGATCTCGAACGGGATACCAAACTTCTCCAGCATCTCATCCTGCCACTGCTCGGTCAGCGCTCCCGGTGCCACGATCAGGATGCGCCTGGCATCCGCGCGCATCAGCAGCTCGCGAATCAGGAGCCCGGCCATGATGGTCTTGCCGGCCCCGGGATCATCCGCCAGCACGAAGCGCAATGGCTGGCGAGGCAGCATGGCCTCGTACACGGCCGAGATCTGGTGGGGGAGCGGCTCCACGTTGGCGGTGTGGACCGCCATCATGGGATCGAACAGGTGGGCCAGGCGGATGCGCAGGGCCTCCAGGCCCAGCTTGAAGTCGGCACCATCTGCGTCGAAGGCCCAGGGGCGGCCATTCTCGGCCGGCTCCAGGCGGGCTTCGTCCGAGCGAAAGAGCATCTGTTCTCCCAAACGCCCTTGATTATCCTTGTAATAGACGGTTACGGCGTCTTCGCCCACGGTTTCGGTTTGCACGACCCGCACGATTTCATCGGGCAGGATGCCGCGGACCTGGGTGTCTTTCCGGATGTCTTCAAGTTTGAGCATGTTCTATCCCTGTTGATACCCGTTCTTCCTTGTGAAAATTCAATGTCTGCCCAAATAATGAGAAGCTTTCTTCATACATATTTTTCTCTCTTGTCAGCATCCTGATGTACCTGTCGGGAGCGTGTCAAGAGATACCTGATGGGGATATTGCCCCGGATGGAAATCTCGTGAGGATATGAGGGCCGGAGAAAGACGACGAAGTCATCGTCAATGCCAGGAGCTGGTTTCTGAAAGTGCGTGGGCAACGCTGACCGTGAATTACCGTCTCAGTTTCACCTGGATCCGTGGGTTCAGGTTTCAGTCAGACTTACTTCCCGATACAGAATTCCCCGAAGATCCTGCCCAGCAGATCGTCCGCGGTCACCTGGCCTGTGATCTCGCCCAGGGCGGTCTGGGCCTGGCGCAGGTCCTCGGCCAGCAGTTCGCCGGCCTGGTGGTGCTCCAGTTGCTGCTGTCCGTGAACGATGTGGTCGCGGGCGCGCTGCAAGGCGTCGAGGTGGCGGCGGCGGGCCATGAAGGCGCCCTCGCCCGGGTTGTGATAGCCCATGCAGTCCTTGAGGTGCTGGCACAGGAGGTCGATGCCCGCGCCCGTGGCGGCGGAGAGCAGGATGCGTGGCAGACCGTCCGACTCGCCCAGGCGGGGCGCTTCGCCGGTGAGGTCGATCTTGTTGTGGACCAGGGTGAGCTTGGTATTGTATTCGTCCGGGATGAGACCGGCGCTGGCGGCGCCGCCGGGATCGCTGTTCCGGTCGATCAGCAAGAGTATGCGGTCGGCGCGCGCCATTTCGTCGCGGGCGCGCTGGATGCCCAGTTGTTCCACGGGGTCCGCGCTGTCGCGCAGGCCGGCGGTGTCGCTGATGTGCAGGGGCATGCCGTCGATGGTGATCTGCTCGCGCAGCACGTCGCGGGTGGTGCCGGCGATGTCGGTGACGATGGCGGCCTCGCGCCGCGCCAGGCGGTTGAGGAGGCTGGACTTGCCCACGTTGGGCCGCCCCATGATGACCACGCGCATGCCTTCCTGCAGCAGGCAGCCCTGGCGCGCGCCGGCGAGCAGCGCCGCCACGGCGGCGGCGATGTCCGTGAGACGCTGGCGCACGCCCTCATCGGCGAGAAAGTCGATTTCCTCATCGGGGAAGTCGATGGCCGCCTCCACGTAGAGGCGCAGGGCGGTGATGCGCTCCACCAGGTTGTGGATGCGCGCGGAGAATTCGCCTTGCAGGGAACGCTGGGCGCAGCGCGCGGCCTGTTGCGAGGCGCTGTCGATGAGGTCGGCGACGGCCTCGGCCTGGGCCAGGTCCATCTTGTCATTGAGAAAGGCGCGTTCGGTGAACTCGCCGGGCCGCGCCGCGCGCGCCCCCAGGGCGATGATGCGCTGTTGGATCATGTCCAGCACCACCGGGCCGCCGTGGCCCTGCAGTTCCAGCACGTCTTCTCCCGTGTAGGAGGCGGGGGCGGGAAAGTAGAGGGCGATGCCGTGGTCCAGCACCGCCCCCTGGCCGTCGTAGAAGGGACCATAGTGGGCATGGCGGGGCGCTGGCAGGTGGCGCAGCACGGCGCGGGCGATCTCCGCGGCGCGGGACCCCGACACCCGCACGATGCCCACGCCGCCGCGGCCGGGCGGGGTGGCCAGGGCAACGATGGTGTCCGCGGCGCCGTTCATGCCGTGGCACCGGGCATAGCGCTTTCAGGACCCGTCAGGATCCGCTCTTGGCGCTCTCCGCCGCCTTTTCGATCCGGCGCGTGATGTACCATTGCTGCAGTATGGACAGGGCGCTGTTGGTCACCCAGTACAACACCAGCCCCGAAGGGAAGAAGGCAAAGAACAGGGTGAAGACGATGGGCAGTGCCGCCAGGATCTTGGCCTGGATGGGGTCGGGTGGCGGCGGATTGAGCTTCTGCTGGATATACATGGTGGCGCCCATCAGCAGCGGCAGAATGTAATAGGGGTCGCGTGAGGACAGGTCATTGATCCACAAGATGAAATCGGCCTGGCGCAGTTCCACGCTCTCCAGCAGCACCCAGTACAGGGCGATGAAGACGGGTATCTGCACCAGCATGGGCAGGCAGCCGCCCATGGGATTGATCTTTTCCTTCTTGTACAGCTCCATCATGGCTTGGCTCATGCGCTGGCGGTCGTCGCCGTAGCGCTCGCGCATGGCCACGATCTTGGGTTGCAGCTTGCGCATATTGGCCATGGAGCGGTAGCTGGATTCCGACAGTTTATAAAACAGCAGCTTGATGATGAGGGTGAGGATAATAATGGTGAAACCCCAGTTGCCGATCCCGGCATGGATGTATTCCATCAGCCAGAAAATGGGCTTGGCCAGCACAGTGAGTACGCCGTAGTCGACTGTGAGTTCCAGTCCGGGGGCCAGTTTCTCCAGGCGATGCTGTTCCTTGGGGCCGATGAATACCCGGCTCTCGAAGGTTTTCTGCGCCCCGGGGGGCACGGCGTCCTGCGCGGAGACCAGTCCCAGAATATACGGTCTGCCCTGGGGCGCCTTGGTATAGAAGTGGTTGACCTCATCCTCCCGCGGCAACCAGGCGCCGACGAAGTAATGCTGAATCATGGCTGCCCATCCGCCCTTGATGTCGCGGCTGAGGTCGCCATCCTTCATATCGTCGAAGTCGATTTTCTCGTACTTTTCTTCCTCGCTGTAAATCACGCCACCGGTGTAGGTGTAGATAAAGGCGGATTTTTCGTAATCGGCGGGTTCAGTGCGCTGGAACTGGCGGTACTGGTGCCCCCGCCATTCCTCCGCGCTGCCGTTTTCCACCGTGTGGGTAACGTCGATAACGTAGCTGTCGCGCCTGAAGGTAAAGGTCTTGGTGACGGTGATGCCGTCCCCGGACGTCCAGCGCAGGGGGACCTGGATCTGATCGGCGCCCGCGGGCAGTACATACTCCGTGCGCTCGGCGGTGAAGCGCGCGTGATGGTCGGGCGACGGCTGCTTGGACAACAGACCGGTCTGGGCGATGAACACCCGCAGGGGGCTGTCCTCCATGAGGCGGAAAGGATGATCGGGTTCGTCGGCGGTGACGGGATAGGCGAGGAGATCCACCTGGCGTATGTCACCACCGATGGTGTCGATCTCCAGATCCAGGACATCGGTGCGAACACGGATGCGCTGGCCCTTCTTGAGCGCCTCCTGGCTGGCCTGGGCAGCGGAGAGGATGCCGGAAGTTTCCGACTGAGCCTCTTTCTGGGGCGTCGCAGGCACGTCTTCCGAGGCCTGCGGGATCTGCTCCGCCGCTTTTTGCTCGGCGGTTGCGGGGGCCGGCTGCTGTTGAGTCATGTTGTCCTGCTGCCAGGCCTGCCAGATGAGCAGCAGGACAAAGGAGAGGGCGAAGAACAGGAGGACTCTTTGATTATCCATGGCGCTCAGCTGGGCAGGCAGCGGGTGGCGTTATGCTCCTTGGAGGAGCAGGAGGCGGGTTTATCCGGCACCAGATCGACGCCGCCCTCATGCCAGGGATGGCAGCGCAGAACGCGGCGCAGAATGAGATACAGGCCCTTGACAGCGCCATGGATGCGCAGCGCTTCCTCGGCATAGGATGAGCAAGTGGGGTAGAACCGGCAGGTGTTAGCCAGAAAGGGGCTGATTGCCAGGCGGTAAGCCCGAATGAGATACATCAGTAAACTTCGCATCACTCAACTTTTCGTAGATTTCATTGACGGCCCCAGCCAGTTCGCGCCGCGTGCTGCGCGCCAGCGCGGGCCGCGCCAGGATAACCAGATCACGGGATCCCAAGGTCCGCCTGTTGCGGCGAAAGGCTTCGCGTATGAGGCGCTTGACGGTATTTCTTTGTACCGCATTCTTTGTATTCTTGCGTGAAATCGCCAGCCCTAGCCGCGGATATCCCTTGTCGTTTTCCCTGATCAATACCGTAAAACAGCGGTTGTTCAGTCTCCGCGCACGCGCGAAGACACGCCGGTATTCAGCGGCGTTCAGCAGCCGGTATTTTCTGGCAAAGTCCTGGTTGCCGGCAATGATCAGGCACTCAGCCGTACCCGCCCCTTGGCGCGGCGCCTCCTGATGACCGCCCGGCCCGCGGCCGTGCGCATGCGGGCCCGGAAGCCATGGGCGCGTTTACGCTTGATGTTACTGGGCTGATATGTTCTTTTCATGTCACTTTCCGATTCATTGCCGGGAACCCCCGCGCAAGGCGCATCCGGGTTCCCACGAAAATAAAGTCGTCTAAAATACCCAGTTTTTGCCTGGCGTGTCAATGTTCATTTGAAAGAGGAGCAGAACTTGCGCGTATGCGGGGCATGTCCTGTGCTGATTTAGACCCGTTTGTCACGGGGCGCCGTCAACTTCAGCCCGCAAGTTTGTGATCACGTGGAGAATCCACTGCCCATTCCGGGCGCCGCGCCGAAGGAGGCAAAACAGGGTATGGATTCGCTTGTTAAAGGGGTATACACTCCCCCTTCTCATCACCACGGACACAGCAAGCGGGGAGGTCGATCTGTAAGTGGAGAACAGTCTTTGGCAAAAGTGTCTCGATCATCTCGAATCGGAACTGACCGCCCAGCAGTTCAACACCTGGATCCGACCGCTGCAAGCCATTGAAGACAAGCGTACCCTGCGGCTCCTCGCCCCCAACCGTTTCGTGCTCGACTGGGTCAACGAACGCTTCTACAGCAATATTTCCGCTATCACCGCCAAATACATCGACAGCGAGGATTTCAAGGTCAAGCTGGAGATCGGCACGCATGTGGCTGCCCATGAAACGGCCGGCCAGGAGGCACTGACCGCGCCCGCCAGAGAACGCGGTCCGGCCGACCGCGACACCAGCTTCACCCGCCGCGGGGACCGCGCGGACGTCAATCACGTCAACAATCTGCGGCCGGAATTCACCTTTGCCAATTTCGTGGAAGGCAAATCCAACCAGCTCGCCAAGGCAGCTTCACAACAGGTGGCCGACAATCCCGGTGACGCCTACAACCCCTTGTTTATCTACGGGGGCGTGGGCCTGGGCAAAACCCACCTGATGCACGCCATCGGCAACCGCATCCTGGAACGGAATCCCTCGGCCCGCGTGGTGTACATCAACTCCGAACGCTTCGTGGGGGACATGGTCAAGGCTTTTCAGCAGAACGCCATCAACGAATTCAAGCGCTATTACCGCTCCGTGGATTCCCTGCTTATCGACGACATCCAGTTCTTTGCCAAGAAGGAACGCTCGCAGGAGGAATTCTTCCATACGTTCAACACGCTCATCGAGGGCCGAAGCCAGATCATCATGACCTGCGACCGTTATCCCAAGGAGGTGGGGGGCTTGGAGGAGCGCCTCAAGTCGCGCTTCGGCTGGGGTCTCACCGTCGCCGTGGAACCACCCGATCTCGAAACCCGCGTGGCCATCCTCATGAGCAAGGCGGAGCAAATGAACATGGAGCTGCCCGATGACGTGGCCTTTTTCATCGCCCAGCGCATCCGTTCCAACATCCGCGAGCTGGAGGGCACCCTGCGCCGAGTGTGCGCCAGTTCCCGCTTCATGGGACGGCCCATCACCCTGGACCTTGCCAAGGACGCTCTGCGCGACCTGATCGCCCTGCAGGAGAAACAGGTCACCATCGACAACATCCAGAAGGTGGTGGCCGACTATTGTAAGATCCGCATTTCCGATCTCAAATCCAAGCGCCGCTCGCGTTCGGTGGCGCGCCCGCGGCAAATGGCCATGGCCCTGGCCAAGGAACTGACCAACCACAGCCTGCCCGAGATCGGCGAGGCATTTGGAGGCCGCGATCACACCACGGTCATCCATGCCTGCAGGAAAATCAAGGAACTCAAGGAATCCGATTCCCGCGTGGGGGAGGATTATGCAAACCTGTTGAGAATACTGACCACTTGATGGGGAATGATTGTGGATAAATTCCGCCTGTGGATAAGTTGGGGTTTTATCCACAAGCCATCAAGAGGGCTTCAACAATAACCAGGCTGGATAGTACAACAGAATATATCTGATAAGATTTTGTAAAAAAAGAAAAAAACTATGTTATTCCAGAAATGTCCAGGTGCTAGAAACAACAGGTTTTGAGAATATCATTTCTAATACTGAATAAACCGACATGAAATTTACCATCAGCAAAGAAATGCTTGTCAAGCCGCTGCAAATGATTTGTGGCATCGTCGAACGCCGCCAGACACTGCCCATTCTGTCCAACGTGCATGCCTCTGTCTCCGGTAACAGGCTTACCCTTATTGCCACGGACCTTGAAGTGCAGATGAGCACTCATGCGGAAATCCTGAACGGCAGCGACGGCAGTGTGACCATTCCCGCCCGCAAGTTTCTCGACATTTGCCGCGCCCTGCCTGATGAAGCCACCATCGTCCTCTCTGCCGATGGCGGGGAAAAGGCCACGATCCGTTCTGCCAGGAGCCGTTTCACTTTGTCTACCCTGCCCGCGGAGGATTTCCCCTGCATGGAGGCGCCACGGGACGCCATCCGTTTCGGGATAGCCCAGGACACACTCAAGTACGCCATCGAACACACCCAGTTCGCCATGGCGCAACAGGATGTGCGTTATTATCTCAATGGCCTGCTGATGGAGATGGCGGGAAGCGTCCTGCGTTTCGTTGCCACGGATGGTCATCGCCTCGCCCTCTGCGATCTGGTGGTGCCTGAGGCGGAGGAGTTAGAAAAATTTAATGAAAATCAACAGATTATAATACCAAGAAAAGGGGTGTTGGAACTTTCCAGATTATTGGAAGAAAGCGATGCGCCCGTTCAGGTTGCCGTGGGCAATAATTTTATCCAACTGAAAACGGACCAGATCGAGTTCGTATCCAAGCTCATCGACGGGCGGTTTCCTGACTATCAGAATGTGGTCCCCGTCAACAGCGACAAGCGCATCGTTTGCGAGCGTGATCTGCTCAGGCAAGCGCTCGCCCGGGTTTCCATCCTCTCCAACGAAAAATTCCGCGGCGTGCGCCTGGAGTTCTCCCCCGGCCTGCTGCATGTCCATGCGCACAACCCGGAGCAGGAGGAGGCCGAGGAGGAAGTCAGCATCGATTACGATGGCCCCAATCTTGAGATGGGGTTCAATGTCAATTATGTGCAGGATGCCCTTGCGGCGTGCGAAACCGCCCAGGTACAACTGATGCTTTCGGATCCCAACAGCTGCTGTCTGATTCACGCGCTCGATGATGAACAATGCCGCTACATCATCATGCCCATGAGGTTGTAGGTCACGTTTCAGTCCTGGCCAGTGGCAGCATGCCTTCCTTGTCGCCGCGCCTGGGTATCACGGATCACCCATGCGGATCAGTAGACTGCGCTTTGAAAACGTAAGGAATCTGCGGGCCACCGAAATCGAACCTGCTGCGGGGGTCAACCTGATCCATGGCAATAATGCCAGCGGCAAGACCAGCCTGCTTGAAATCCTCTTTGTCCTCTCCCGCGGAAAATCCTTCCGGACCAGCCAACTGCGCCACCTGATACAGAAGGGACAGGCGGATTTCACGGTCCATGCCCAATTGGATGATGATGCACATCCCTCCATGGATATTGGTGTCAGCTATCAAAAGCAGCGGCTCAAACTACGGACGAGGGGACGCCCGGTAAAGAAAGCCTCTCAGCTTGCCAGCATTCTTCCCCTGGTGGTGATTCACCAGGAAAGCCACCGGCTGTTGCTGGAAGGACCCGTTCAGCGCCGGAACTTCATGGATTGGGCATTGTTCCACGTGGAACCTTCCTTTCATGCCGTGTGGCAACGTTACAACAGGGCGCTGAAACAGAGAAATGGCGCCCTTCAGCAACATGCCGCGCGCAAGGCCTGTGAAGCATGGAATGACGTGCTGGAAGCCACTGCGCGGGTCATCCACCGGCAGCGCAAGGAATTCGTTGACGGGTTGAAACCAGCCTTCGAGGTTTTTCTCAAGGATCTCCTGCCGGAGATGATTCAGGTCCAGATGGATTACCATGGCGGTTGGCCAGAAGACAGGGAATACAAGGCTATGCTGGAAGAGTCCTTTGCCGGGGATCATGCCTGCGGCTATACCCGTTTTGGTCCTCACCGTGCCGATATAGTGTTGCGTCAGGAGGGGGTTCCTCTCAAGGACCGGGTTTCACGCGGGCAACAGAAACTGATGGTCTGCGCTCTGTATTTGGCTCAATTAGGCTATTTCACGGGAAAGACGGGCAAACCTTGTATTCTTCTTATAGACGATATTGCGGCGGAATTGGACGTGATTCACCGCAATCTGCTGCTGGAGCGCATCAGCGCGTTGAATGTTCAGGTATTCATAACGGCCACTGACCCTCTGGAGGATGTTCCGGATCACCTTATTCAGAAAAGGTTTCACGTGGAACACGGCAAGGTGGAACAGGTGCTATAATGCCGTTTTTCTCAAGGTAGGGCAGATGAGCAAGGATCAGACATACGATTCCTCAAGGATCAAGGTGCTGCGCGGGCTGGACGCGGTCAGAAAGCGTCCCGGCATGTATATTGGTGATACGGACGATGGCACGGGGCTCCATCACTTGGTTTTCGAAGTGGTGGACAATTCCATCGATGAAGCCCTGGCGGGACATTGCACGGAAATTTCCGTGACCATCCACAGCGATGATTCCGTTACGGTGGCCGACAACGGACGTGGAATTCCGGTGGATATTCATCCGGAAGAAGGCCGGTCCGCGGCCGAGGTTATCATGACCGTTCTTCATGCGGGCGGTAAGTTCGACGACAACGCCTACAAGGTATCTGGCGGCCTGCACGGCGTCGGTGTTTCCGTTGTCAATGCCCTGTCCGAAACCCTGCGCCTGACGATCCGGCGGGGTGGCCATGTCTATCAGCAGGAATACCGGGACGGCGAGCCACTGGCGCCTCTGATCAGTGTCGGGGAGAGCAAGCATACGGGGACGGAGATCCGCTTCAAACCCAGCCCCAGGATTTTCAGTGACACCAACTTCCACTACGATATCCTCGCTGCCCGGCTAAGGGAACTTTCCTTTTTAAATCATGGGGTTAGAATTGTTCTCAGCGATGAGCGCAGTGACAAGAAGGATGTGTTCGAGTACGAGGGTGGGATTCGCGCCTTCGTGGAACATCTCAACCGCAACAAGACGCCCCTGCACAAATCCGTGATCTACTTCAATACCGAGAAAAACGGTATCGGTGTCGAGATCGCCATGCAGTGGAACGATTCCTACCAGGAAAATATCTTCTGTTATACCAACAACATACCACAGAAGGACGGGGGTACTCACCTGGCGGGGTTCCGCAGCGCCCTGACGCGCACCCTCAACCAGTATCTCGACAAGGAGGGGCTGGCCAAAAAGGCCAAGATCACCATGACCGGCGATGATGCCCGAGAGGGGCTCACCGCGGTGATTTCCGTCAAGGCGCCGGACCCTAAGTTTTCCTCTCAGACCAAGGACAAACTGGTGTCGTCCGAAGTCATGCCGGTGGTGGAGAGTATCACGCGCGAGAACATCCAGGATTATTTCCTGGAGAATCCCAACGATGCCAAGGCCATCACGGCAAAGATCATTGATGCGGCGCGCGCCCGGGAAGCGGCCAAGCGGGCGCGGGAGATGACGCGCCGCAAGGGAGCACTGGACATTGCCGGCCTGCCCGGCAAGCTGGCGGACTGCCAGGAAAAGGATCCCGCCCGTTCCGAGCTGTTCCTGGTGGAGGGTGATTCCGCCGGAGGATCCGCCAAGCAGGGGCGCGACCGTCACAACCAGGCCATCCTGCCCCTCAAGGGCAAGATACTCAATGTGGAAAAAGCCCGGTTCGACAAAGTGTTATCATCCGCGGAGATCGGCACCCTGATTACCGCCCTGGGCTGCGGCATCGGCAAGGAAGATTACGACCCGGACAAGCTGCGTTACCACTACATCATCATCATGACCGACGCGGACGTGGATGGCTCCCATATTCGCACGCTGTTGCTCACCTTCTTTTACCGCCAGATGCCGGAGCTGGTGGAGCGTGGCCATATCTATATTGCCCAACCGCCCCTATACAAAATCAAGAAGGGCAAGCAGGAGCGGTATGTGAAGGATGATGTGGAACTCAACCATGTGCTGCTGCAGTCTGCCCTGGAGAACACCCGGCTGCACCTGAGCGCTGGCGCTCCGCCGATCAGTGACGAGGCCTTCGCCACCCTCGCCAATCAATATATGCTCGTCATGACCAGCATCCAGCGCATGTCCAAGCGCGTCAGCGCCTCCGTGCTGGAGGAAATGATCCACATGGAGGAACTGGGAGAAGGCGATCTGCAGGATCTGCCCCTGGTGCGGGAATGGTTTGCCGGACTGCAGTCGAAACTGAATGGCCGCGAGACAGACCCCGTCCGCTATGAAATCCGCGTGGAGCAGGAAGCGGAGGATATGCCCTGGACAGCCCATATCACGGAATACACTCATGGCCTGGCCGCCACGCGGGAACTGGGGCAGGAATTTTTCAATTCTCCCGAGTACCACAACATGGCCAGGCTGGGTCAGCAACTGGAAGGATTGCTGGGAGAGGGGGCCTATGTGCAACGTGGCGACAAGCACTTTCCTGTCACCGATTTCAAACAGGCCTATGAATGGATTATGGAAGAGGCCAAACGGGGGCAGCAGATTCAGCGCTACAAGGGGCTTGGAGAAATGAATCCGGAACAATTGTGGGAAACCACCATGAATGCCGAAACGCGCTGCCTGTTGCAGGTGCGTATAGAGGATGCCGTGGCCGCCGACGAGATTTTCACCACGCTCATGGGGGACCAGGTGGAGCCACGCCGCGATTTCATCGAGCGGCATGCCCTGGCGGTTGCCAACCTGGACGTGTGACACGGAGCCACGGAATATTACCGTTCCACTTTTTTTCTTACCGGTATATATATAACTTATTGTTATTTAATATGATTTTTAAGTGGCGCGAGCCGGGGAGCAGTTTTTGACTTGACAGGCTTGCCTGCGGGCATAATGTCATGCACCATAGACCGAATCCCTGATGAAGCAGACTGTTTTTATCGCCAGGGGCGAGGGCAGGGTCAGGAAAGCCCGCCTGCCGGGCACACGGTCCACGACAGATGGACGCCGCATGCGCCGGCCGTATGAACATCTGTCCAGGGTTACCTAATAATAAGAGATAGTTTAGAGGGGGGAAAGAGATGGAATGGATCTTAGCGATTGGCGGATTTGCCTTGGGTCTGGTGGGCGGTATCTTTCTGGGCCAGAGTTCCGGCGGATCAGACAAGGTCAGAAAGCAGGTCGAGGAAGAACTGCAGGCGGTTCAGGACGAACTGAACAACTACCGCAATGAGGTCACCATGCACTTCTCGCGCACGGCCGATTTGTTCAATGCCGTCACGGCGGACTACCACAAGCTCTATCAGCATCTTGCGGAAGGCGCGCAGAAATTCAGCCAGTCGGATGCCCTGCTGCCCGAAGCCGTGACCAAGCTGGCGCCCCTGACGCCGCCTGCCGCAACGGAAGCCCAGGAAGGCGGCGAGGAAATTCAGGGCGAGGCCGCACAAGAGGCCACGGCTGAAACGGCACAGGAGGAAACGGGGCAGAAGGGCGAGGAGGCTGAAGAGGCCAAGTCAGAGGAAGCTGCGGAAGCCGCCCCATCCGAGACCGAGGCTCAGGCCGGGGAAGCAAAAGAGGCGGATACCGGGGAAGGCGTGGAAGAAAAGCAGGCCGCTGATTCCGGCGCCGAAGCTGGCGGAGAGCAGGCGGAACAGCAGGTGGCCGAGGCTGCCACTGAACAGCCTGAACAGGAGGAAGCCAAGACCGCCGGTGATGAGGCCCCAGCGGAGGGTGAGGAAGAAACCGCCGCCAAAAAAGGCAATGGCTCATCTGCCAGCGCCGCTGAGGACGCCTCGGATGAAGCGGCTGCTGGCGAAGAAAAAGCCGCCAAGGATGAAGGCGAAACCAAGGCCGCGGGCAGTGAGGGAGACACCTTCACTCCACCGACCGCAGAATCCGAAGCGGAAAAGCGTCTCCACTGATTCCGGTTCGCCAATGATGTTGACAGGGGGCGGCGGGACGCCGCCCCCTGTCAGCGCTTTCTTTCCAGCGTGACGAAACTGTAGGCGCAGGGGTTGGCCTCGTCCGCGGCGTGGTCCTCGCGCGCCGTTTCCTCCCACTCGTTCTCGTCATACACCACGAATCTGGCATCGCCGGGAAAGTCCTCATGGATGAAGGTGAGATACATGCGTCCTGCCCTGGGCAGCATGGTTTCGTACAGGGAAGCGCCGCCGATCACCATAAGCTCGTCATGCCCCCTGGCAGCCGCAATGCCCCGCTCGATGTTGTCTACCACGATGACGCCCGGCGCCTGAAAGGCAGGGTCCCGGCTCACAACGATATTGATGCGTCCGGGCAGGGGTTTGCCGATGGATTGAAAGGTCTTGCGCCCCATGAGCACGGGCTTGCCCATGGTGAGTTGGCGGAAGTGGCGCAGGTCCGCGGGCAGCCTCCATGGCAGGCGGTTGTCCACGCCAATGACCCGGTTGCGGGCCAGGGCGGCGATCAGGGAAATGCGCATGGCTCTACACCGCCACGGCGGCCTTGATATGCGGGTGCGCCTGATAGCCGATCAGCGTGAAATCCTCGTAAGTGAAATCGAAAACCGAATCGACATCAGGATTGAGGATCATGTGTGGCAGGGGGTGGGGCTTGCGCCGCAGTTGCAGATCGGCCTGCTCCAGATGATTCAGATACAGATGGGCGTCTCCCAGGGTGTGAATGAATTCCCCGCAGCGCAGGCCCGTCACCTGGGCGATCATCATGGTGAGCAGGGCGTAGGAGGCGATGTTGAAGGGGACGCCGAGAAAGATATCCGCGCTGCGTTGATAGAGTTGACAGGACAGTTTGCCTTCGGCCACATAGAACTGGAAGAAGGCATGGCAGGGCGGCAGGGCCATCTTGTCCAGCTCGCCCACGTTCCAGGCACTGACGATGAGGCGGCGCGAATCGGGATGGCGGCGGATGTTCTCGACCACCTGCGCAATCTGATCGACGTGGCGGCCGTCGGCACAGGGCCATGAGCGCCACTGATGCCCATAGACCGGTCCCAACTCGCCCCTTTCGTCGGCCCATTCATCCCAGATGGTGACACCATGGTCGTTCAGGTAACGGATATTGGTGCTCCCCGACAGGAACCACAGGAGTTCATGGATGATGCTGCGCACATGGACCTTCTTGGTGGTGACGAGGGGAAAGCCTTGCGAGAGATCGAAGCGCATCTGATAACCGAAGGCGCTCAGGGTGCCGGTGCCGGTGCGGTCTTCCTTGCGCACGCCGTGTTCGCGCACATGCCGCAGCAGATTCAGGTATTGTTTCATGAAATCCTCAGTCTCAAGCTTTTTTTCTATAGGCCCACCACATCATGATGCCTCCCGCCACGGCCATGGGCGCCGACAGCAGTTGTCCCATGGTCAGCCAGTCGAAGGCGATGAAGCCCAGGTGGGCGTCGGGCATGCGGGTAAACTCTACCAGGAAACGGAACACGCCATAACACAGCAAGAACAGTCCCGACACCGCCATGACGGGCCGCGGCCTGGCGGAATAGAACCACAGAATGAGGAACAGCGCCAGTCCCTCCAGCAGGGCTTCATAGAGCTGCGAAGGGTGGCGCGGCAGCAGTCCGGCGCGCGGGTCGGGAAAGACCATGGCCCAGGGCACGTCGCTGACCCTGCCCCATAACTCCCCGTTGATGAAGTTGCCGATGCGGCCCGCGCCAAGGCCGATGGGCACCATGGGGGCGACAAAGTCCGTGACCTGGAAGAAGTGCTTTCCGGTCTTGCGCGCGAACAAGGCCATGGCCACCAGCACCCCCAGCAATCCCCCGTGGAAAGACATGCCGCCTTCCCAGATTTTGAAGATATTGAGGGGTTCTTCGAGGTAGGCAGGGAGGTCGTAGAAGAGAATATAGCCCAGGCGTCCGCCCAGAATGGTGCCCAGCGCGCCATAGAATACCAGGTCGCCGATTTCCTGCGGATTCCATGCCGGATCCCTGCGCGCGCGGCGCGCCCCCAGCCACCACAGAGCGGCAAAGCCGATAAGATACATAATGCCATACCAGTGTACCTGGACGGGGCCCAGGCTGATGGCCACGGGATCGATTTGAGGGTATTCCAGCATGATGGGCGAAAGTATACCTAATCGCCCCCTTCACGGATACGCGCGATAATTTTGCTTAATGAGGCCGGGTTCAATAGAATGGCGCACTCGGATCAAACGCCACCAGGCTTCAGGCGCGGCGCGGAGCTGCGCAATTCCCACCTTGACAAGGCTGGGAGGCTGTCGGACTCAGGATGAATTTACTGCGGCGGCGGGAAAATGGGTCCATTCTTTCGATCATTTTCGTTAAATAGTGACCACTATTCGCCTCAAATGATCGAAAAAATGCCCTCCATTTCCGGCTCGCTACGATCCCCTAAATCCGACAGGCTCCTGGCGGACGCGGAATTCCAATGGCAATTTGCCGCCGGAGGCACGTGGATCCGGTGAGATAATTTTACGGTCCCGCGCGGTGCGCGCAACCGGGCGGGCCCGATAGACCAGTTTATGAACCGCAATATTGAGAGGAAAGCGCCATGCAGATCGGCCAGACCATTACCCAGTTCATCATCGAAGAGCAACGCCGCTCCGGCGGCAGCGGGGACTTTACCTCCCTGCTTAACGATATCCTGGTGGCTTGCAAGAACATCTCCAGCGCCGTCAACAAGGGCGCCCTTATCGGGGTCCTCGGCAGCGCCGGCAGCGAGAACGTCCAGGGCGAGACCCAGAAGAAACTGGACGTCATTTCCAACGATATGATGCTGGACGCCAACGTGTGGGGTGGCCACCTGGCCGCCATGGCTTCGGAGGAAATGGAAGAAGTCTATCCCATTCCAGGCAAGTATCCCCGCGGCAAGTACCTGCTGGTCTTCGATCCCCTCGACGGGTCCTCCAATATCGACGTCAATATCTCCGTGGGCACCATTTTCTCCATCCTGCGCTGCGCGGATGGCGTGACCAATCCCACCGAGGCGGATTTCCTGCAGCCCGGCACCCGCCAGGTGTGCGCGGGCTATGCGCTCTATGGCCCCTCCACCATGATGGTCATGACCACCGGCCACGGGGTCAATGGCTTCACCCTGGATCAGAATGTGGGAGAATTCATTCTCACGCACAAAAACATGGAAATACCCGCCGATACCAGCGAGTTCGCCATCAACGCCTCCAACAGCCGCTTCTGGGAGCCTCCCGTGAAACGCTATGTGGACGAATGCCTGGCCGGCAGGGAAGGGCCGCGCGGCAAGGACTTCAACATGCGCTGGGTCGCCTCCATGGTGGCCGAGGTGCACCGCATCCTGACCCGTGGCGGCATATTCATGTATCCCCGCGACAACAAGGACCCCGCCAAGGCGGGCAAACTGCGCCTCATGTACGAGGCCAATCCCATGTCCTTTATTGTCGAGCAGGCCGGCGGCGCCAGTTCCACGGGACGCGAGCGCATTCTGGACATCCAGCCCCAGGAACTGCATCAGCGCGTGCCCGTCATCCTCGGCTCAAAGAACGAGGTGCAGCGCGTGGTTGAATACCATCAGCAATAGGCCGCCGCTGCCTGCCCCGGCCGTGCGCCGGGGCTTTCAGCCCAACCGCCCCGCCTGACAAAAGACCGGACCCGGCGCGCGAGGCGGATGATAACGCTTGAATTCATTAATGAGAATAATTATCATTACTGAATTCCATAGTGCGCATAAGACTTTAGGCAAGGAGTGAAACAGCTTATGAAATCACGTTTGATCAATGGCCTGCTTGCGCTGCTGATGTTCGCCGTGGCCAGTGGGGTCAGTGTTGCCGATGACGGCGCCTTGGTGATTTATTCCGGACGCAGTGACAAATTCGTCAAGCCCGTCGTGGAGGCCTTCACCCGGGAAACGGGGATCCAGGTAGTGCTGCACAGCGCCAAGTCCACGGCCCTGCTAAATAAGCTGCGCGTCGAGGGTGCGCGCACCCAGGCGGATCTCTACATCAGCAACGATGCCGGCAACCTGCAACTGGGCAGTGACCTGGGGCTGTTCGAGCCCCTGGACGGGAAGCTGGTGGAAGACATTCCCGCCAACCTGCGCGCCCCGGACAATACCTGGGTCGGCCTCTCGGCCCGCGCGCGGGTGCTGGTGGTCAATACACGGCAGTCACGCACCGCGTTCGTGAAATCCGTGTTCGATCTGGCGGACCCGCGCCTCAAGGGCCGCCTGGGCATCACCAACAGCAGCAATGAGAGCTTCATCGCCGGCACGACGGTGTACATGCTGAAGGCCGGCAAGGAGGCCACCCGCCAATGGCTGCAAGGCATGAAGGACAACGCCGAAGGCCAGGTCTTCAACAAGCACAGCAAGATCGTCGCGGCCGTCGCCGAGGGCAGGAAGGACATCGGCCTGGTGAATCACTATTATATTTACCGTCACCTGGCCAAGCATCCCGAGGCGCCTGTCAAAATTCTGCTGCCGGACCAGGGCGACGGGGGCATGGGCGTGGCCTGGAATGTGGCGGGCGTGGCCGTCAGCAAATTCAGCCATAGAAAGGAACAGGCCGGGCGCCTGGTGCGCTTCCTGGTCTCCAGGGAAGGGCAGGAGATTTTCGCCAGGGTGAACCGCGAGTACCCCACCCGCGGGGGCGTCGCCGCCGATCCCGCCATTCCGCCGGTATCCAGTTACAAGGTGGCCGATGTACCCATGGCCGAGCTGGCCCGTCAGCGCAATGCCACCATCGATCTGCTGGAGGAAGTGGGCATGCCCTGATGGTCATGCTGTCGGGCAGGTACGGTTGGTCAGTCTTTTGATATTCCCGGACAGCGGGCTCGTGTAGCGTGGCAGTGCTTCTCCACAAGGATCGCCTGTTGTCCCTTGCCACCGGGGGGATTGTCACGCTGGCGGCGATCCCCCTGCTGTTCGTCGCCTACACCAGCCTGCAACTGAACGCGTCCGAATGGGCTGGGTTGTGGTCCAGCCGCATGCCGGGCCTGCTGTGGAATACCTTTCTGCTGGTGATACTGGTCGCCGCGGGCTGCCTGGTGCTGGGGGTGTCTGCGGCGTGGCTCATCGCCCGCCGCCAGTTCCCCGGGCGCACCGCCGCCCTGTGGCTGATGGTGTTGCCTCTCACCATTCCCACGTACGTGTTTGCCTATGTGTACACCTCCCTGCTGGAGAGCCATGGCTGGCTGGGGCGCCTGTGGGTGGGGCTGTTCGGTGAGGGCGTGCCCGTTCCGGACCTGTACAACGCCGTGGGTGTCGCCCTGATCCTGTCCCTGTCCGGGTTCTCCTATGTGTTTCTCATGAGCTATGCCGCCCTGCGGCGCAGCAATCCCCATCTGGAAGAGGCGGCGCGCATCCAGGGCGCCACTTCCCGGGAAGTCTTCTGGCACATCACCCTGCCCCTGTTGCGCCCCGCCATCGCCGCGGGCCTGGCGGTGGTCACCCTGCACGTGCTGTCGGACTTCGGCGCCGTGAGCATGCTGCGCTACCAGACCTTCACCCTCAGTATCTATTTGCAGATGACGGGACGCTTCGACTACGAGGCCGCCGCCGGCCTGAGCCTGGTGCTGGTCATGCTGGCTCTGACCTTCCTGGTGTTCGAGCGTTTCTTCCGCAGCCGCCAGCGCTTCTATTTCGGCAGCCGCGTGAAGCGCGTGACGCCGCGCCGCGCCTCGCGCGGGGAACTGATCCTGATCTGGTCGTGGCTGGGGCTCATTGCCCTGCTGGCTTTCGTGCTGCCCCTGCTGTGGATGTTGTCCTGGAGCTGGACCGCCTGGACCCAGAAGGCCATCGGCGTGGAGTTCTGGGGCTATCTTGGCAATTCCCTGCTGGTGGCCTTCGCCGCCGCCACCATCGCGGTATTCGCCGCCCTGCCCATCGGTTACTATTACAACCGTGTGCGCTCCTGGCTCAGCGCCCTCTATCTGCACCTGTCCAGCATCGGTTTCGTGCTGCCCGGCCCCGTGGTGGCCCTGGGCGCCCTCACCTTCATTCTCACCGCCCTGCCCGCCCTGTATGGCGGCCTGCTGGCCCTGGTGCTGGTGCTGGTGGTGCGTTTCCTGCCCCTGGCGGTGCAGTCCCAGGAGTCCGCCCTGCAGCAGCTCACCCCCTCCATCGAGCAGGCCGGGCGTATCCTGGGGGCCGGCCCCGTGGAGAACCTGCGACGCGTGGTGTTGCCCATGATCCGTGGCGGCATGATCAGCGCCTGGGTACTGGTGTTCATCGATGTCATGAAGGAACTGCCGGCCACTCTCATCCTGCGGCCCATCGGCTTCGACACCCTGCCGGTGAGGATCTGGATCGAGGCCAGCGAGGAAATGCTGGAGCTGGCGGCGCCCGCGGCCCTGCTGCTGCTGGTCGGTTCCCTGCCCGCGATGTGGATCGTCATGCGTGGAGAGAAGGCGCGCTAGCCCGCATCCCCGTATATCAGAAAAATCCGCGAGCAGCCGATACCTGTAGGCAAGATCCTGAGAGAATGTCTAGGCCGTGGATTTACAGATTTTGCATTCGATCATTGAATTGACGCGCCAGCGTGACCTGGATGCGCTGGAATACAGTCTTGTCGCCACCGTGGCGGAGCTTTTGCCGGTCAGCTCCATCTCGCTGCGCAGAACAGCCCCGGATTGTCAGCATGCTGATGAACTGGAGGAAATTTTGCGTATCGAGGTGCGGAAAGTCGCCAATGGCAAACCGACGTTTGCCTGCCGGCAGGAACAGGCCATGGTTCCGCTGGACCAGGAGGTAAAAGATTGCATCGAACATAGGCAGACCCGGGTCTGCCGGCAACCTCAGGGGTTATTCAGGACCTTGTTGCCTATTTATGCCGAAAGCCAGTTCATGGGCGTGCTGGAGGTCGTCAGCCATGAGGATTTGACAGCCTCCACGGAGCTGCTGGAGGCCTTGGTCAAGATCTACAGCAACCACTTGATCATCATCCATGAGAGCGAGCGTGACAAGCTGACGGGGCTGCTGAACCGGCGCACGTTTGAAAAAAAGCTCCTCCGGCTGCTCAGTGTTCAAAAAGAAAACAAGGCCTTGAGTCAGAGAACCGGCGGAAGCAAAGAACGCAGGGCCTGCTCATCCTCATCCCAGGCATGGCTCGCAATGCTGGATATCGATCATTTCAAGCATATCAACGATACCTATGGCCATCTCTATGGGGATGAGGTCATTCTCATGCTGTCCCAAAAGATGAAACAGGTGTTTCGCGAGGGCGACCTGCTGTTTCGCTTCGGAGGCGAAGAGTTTCTGGTGGTGCTGGAGCCGGTTCCCCTGGAAGATGCCCACCATGCCCTGGATCGGTTCCGCAAGGCCATGGCCGATCACGTGTTTCCACAAATCGGCAAGGTCACGGTCAGCATCGGTTTCGCGGGGATCACGGCAAACGATTTTCCTCAGACCATCGTGGAGTATGCCGACAAGGCCTTGTATTTCGCCAAGGACCATGGCAGGAACTGCTGTTACAATTACGAAACCCTGGTCGCGGAGGGCAAGCTGGAAGCAGCGCAGGAAAGCGGTTCCATCGACTTGTTCTGATCTTCCCCGCCAGAGATAGCATCCTCAGGGCTGTCCACGGGCCGTTACCTGGCCAGGATTCCCATCTATTTGAAATCCATGATTAATTCCACAATTTTTCAGTGGTTGGCAAGGCCCTGATACTTGGTTTTGGGCGCGCCAGCAGGTATAGTGGCGCGTTCATCACGGGCGAAAATCCGCCCGTGAGACAGGCCCCGGTATATCGTTGGGCCGGGCGGATGACACTGGATCCCGATTCGAAAAACATGGCGCGACACACACCACTCCACGAAGAACACCTGCGGCTGGGGGGCAAGCTGGTCGATTTCGCCGGCTGGGACATGCCTTTGCACTATGGCTCCCAGATCGACGAGCACAACCGGGTGCGCGCCGATGCGGGCATGTTCGACGTATCCCACATGACCATCCTGGATCTGCAGGGGGAAGAGACGGCCCCCTTCCTGCGCCGCCTGCTGGCCAACGACGTCGGCCGCCTCGTGCCGGGCAAGGCCCTGTACAGCTGCATGCTCCGGGAGGATGGCGGCATCATCGACGATCTCATCGTGTACTGGCGGGGGGACGGCCGCTACCGCATGGTGGTCAACGCCGCCACCCACGACAAGGACCTGGACTGGATCCGGGCCCAGGCGCAACCCTTCGCCGTTTCCGTGACGGAGCGCTGTGACGATGCCCTGATCGCGGTGCAGGGCCCGCGCGCGCGGGACAAGGTGCACGGGGTGCTGGACGAGGACGCGCGCCGGACAGCCGCGGCCCTGGCGCCCTTTCACGCCGCGGAGTGCGGCCCACTGTTCATAGCGCGCACTGGTTATACGGGCGAGGACGGCTACGAGATCCTCGTCCCGGCGGACGAGGCTGCCGACCTGTGGCGCGCCCTGTATAATGGCGGGGTTCATCCCGCTGGACTGGGCGCGCGGGACACCCTGCGCCTGGAGGCGGGCATGGCCCTCTATGGCACGGACATGGACGAGACGGTCACGCCCCTGGAATCGGCGCTGGGCTGGACGGTGGCCTGGGAGCCCGCGGAGCGGGATTTCATCGGGCGCGCGGCCCTGGAGGCCCGGCGCGGCGATCCTGCCCTGAAGAAACTGGTGGGCCTGGTCCTGGAGGGGCGGGGCGTGCTGCGCGGGCAGCAGCCGGTGTACTGGAACGGCCGCCAGGCGGGGGAGATCACCAGCGGCAGCTTCTCGCCCTTTCTGAAAAAGGGCATCGCCTTCGCCCGGGTCGACGCAGAGGTGGAAGGGCGCTGCGAGGTGGAGATGCGCGGCAAGCGCCTGACCGCCCGGGCCGTCAGGCCGCCCTTCGTGCGTCACGGCAAGGCCTGTTACAAGGCATGACAAGCGGATTTTCTGTACAAATTACCCAGTCATTGCAAAAAAAGTGGGGGCTGGGATTGTGAAAGGTACAAGATACAAGATACAAGGGAAGTCGCCTTTTGTACCTTGTATCTTGTACCTTGTACCTTTCCCACGAATGTTTGATGGCATTCAATCCAAACCTTCGTGTTCTTCGTGGTAAACAGTTGCATTCAATAATTCAATAATCATTGGGAGGCACGGCGATGAGTAATATCCCTTCCGGCTTGAAATACAGCAAGTCCCATGAATGGGTGGAGGAGCAGGGCGACGGCTCGGTGAAAGTGGGCATCACCGATCACGCCCAGGGATTGCTGGGCGACATGGTGTTCGTCGAGGTGCCCGAGGACGGCGCCGCCGTGAATCAGGGCGAGGAATGCGCCGTGGTGGAATCCGTCAAGGCCGCCTCGGATGTCTACAGCCCGGTCACCGGCGAGGTGGTGGAGGTGAACGAGACGCTCGGCGACACGCCGGAGCTGATCAACCAGGATCCCTACGGCGAGGGGTGGATCATGCGCATACAGCTCTCCAACCCGGCGGAGCTGGAGGAATTGATGGATGCCGACGACTACGGCGCCATGATCGAGGCGGAGGATTGAGCGCCGCGCCAGCAATGCCTGACCCGCGATGACCTGACCACGTCATGCCATATATACCCCATACCGAAAGCGAGATCCGCGAAATGCTGGACGCCATCGGCGTCTCCGCCATCGAGGACCTGTTCGACGAGATACCCGGCGACCTGAGGGTCTCCACCCTGGAGGGCATCCCGGAGGCGCTGGGCGAGGCGGCCGTCGCCCGCCTCATGCACGAGCGCGCGGCGCAGGACCGCCAGCCCCTGTGCTTCATCGGCGCGGGCGCCTACGAGCACCACATCCCCGCCGCCGTCTGGGAGATCACCACCCGTGGCGAGTACTACTCCGCCTACACCCCCTACCAGGCCGAGGCCAGCCAGGGCACCCTGCAACTGCTCTACGAATACCAGACCATGATGGCCCGCCTCATGGCCATGGACGTCTCCAACGCCTCCCTCTACGATGGCGCCTCCGCCCTGGCGGAAGCGGTGCTCATGGCGGTGCGCGCCAACCGCGGCTCCAAATCCAGGCGCATCCTCATGCCGCGCAACGTGCATCCCGCCTGCCGCAAGGTGGCGGCCACCATCACCCGCCACCAGGGCATCGTCCTCGAAGAGGTGGATTTCGACCCGGACAGCGGTTGCGTGGACAGCGCCGCCCTGCCCCAGGCGCCGGGCGACGTGGCCGCCGTGGTCATTCCCATGCCCAATTTCTTCGGCGGCCTGGAGGACGTGGACGCCCTGACGGACTGGGCCCATGCCCACAAGGCCCTGGTCATCGCCGTGGTCAATCCCCTGGCCATGGCCCTGCTGAAGCCGCCGGGCCAGTGGGGCGCGCGGGGGGCGGACATCGTCTGCGGCGACGGGCAGCCCCTGGGGATCCCCCTGTCTTCCGGCGGCCCTTACTTCGGCTTCATGTGCTGCCGCCAGGCCCATGTGCGCCAGATGCCGGGGCGCATCATCGGCCAGACCGTGGACCTGGACGGCAGCCGCGGCTTCAGCCTTACCCTGCAGGCCCGCGAGCAGCACATCCGCCGTTCCAAGGCCACGTCCAACATCTGCACCAACCAGGGGCTGATGGTGACGGCCGCCACCATTCACATGGCCCTGCTGGGTGGGGACGGCCTGCAGCGGGTGGCGGCGGCCTGCCATGGCAACCGCAATGCCCTGCTGGAACGCCTCTCGGCCATCGCGGGCGTGGAGCGGGTCTTCGCCGGCCCCGGCTTTCACGAGGGCGTCATCCGTTTCACCACGGCGGCTGTCGAGGACGTCGCGGAACAACTGCTGGCCAGGGGGGTGCTGGGCGGCTTCAGCCTGAAGGAAGACTACCCCGAACTGGGCGAGGCGTTGCTGGTGTGCGCCACCGAAACCAAGACGCCGGACGATCTGGAGACCTACGTCCAGGCCCTGCAGGACATATTGTCCGGGTCCTGAGCCCTTGCCATGGCCATGGTGACCCTGCGCGGCAAGAGCATCCGGACCAGTGGCGAACTGCCGCCCACAGGCCAGCCGGCGCCGGATTTTATATTGGTGGATCAGAGGCTTGACGACAAGACTCTGGCCGACTTCACGGGCCGGAGGAAACTCCTCTATATCGTTCCCAGTGTCGATACTCCCGTATGCGCCGCTTCCGCGAAGCAGTTCAGCGAGCGCCTGGCGGAAGCGGATGGCGCCGCCGCCCTGCTCATCTCGGCGGACCTGCCCTTTGCCATGGGACGTTTCTGCAAGGGGGCCGGGCTCAAAGGCCTGCAGCCCCTGTCCATGATGCGTTCCCGCCGCTTTGCCCGGGACTATGGCGTCCTCATGATGGACGGCCCCCTGGCCGGCCTCTGCGCCCGCGCCGTGGTGGTGCTGGATAAGGCGGATACGGTGGTGTATACGGAGCTGGTGGAGGAGATCACCCGCGAACCCGATTATGAAAGCGCCCTGGCGGCACTGTGAAATAAGTAACAAACTGAAAAACATGACATGACGACCCTGATTTTCGAACAATCCCGGCCCGGCCGGCGCAACCCGGCCCACGCGCCTGCCGGCAGTCCTCCCGCGCAGGCGATACCGGCCCATTTGCGCCGCGATGGCCGGCCGGCCCTTCCCGAGGTCTCCGAGATGCAGGTGGTGCGCCACTACACGCGCCTGTCGCAGAAAAATTTTTCCATCGACACCCAGTTCTATCCGCTGGGCTCCTGCACCATGAAGTACAACCCCCGCGTCTGCAACACCCTGGCCATGCTGCCCGGTTTCCTGCGGCGCCACCCCCTGGCGCCGGACAGCACGGGCCAGGGGCTGCTGGCCTGCCTGTATGAACTGCAGGAGATGCTCAAGGGGGCCACGGGCATGCGGGGCGTTTCCCTCACTCCCATGGCGGGAGCGCAGGGGGAATTCGCCGGCATCGCCATGATCCGCGCCTACCATGACGCGTGCGGCGACGGTGAGCGCAGCGAGATCCTGGTGCCGGACGCCGCCCACGGCACCAACCCGGCCACGGCGGTGATGTGCGGCTACCGCGCCCGCGAGATTCCCACGGACGCCCAGGGAGACGTGGATCTGGACGCCCTCAAGGCGGCGGTGGGCCCGCACACGGCGGGCCTGATGCTCACCAACCCCTCCACCCTTGGGGTGTTCGAGCGCCGCATCACCGACATCGCCGCGGTGGTGCACGAAGCGGGCGGGCTGCTGTATTACGACGGCGCCAACCTCAATGCCATTCTCGGCAAGGTGCGGCCCGGCGACATGGGATTCGATGTCATCCACTTGAATCTGCACAAGACTTTCTCCACGCCCCACGGCGGCGGGGGGCGTGGAGAAAGTCTTGTGCAGATTCAAGTGGATGAC
>WGFB01000091.1 GCA_015492435.1 Gammaproteobacteria bacterium
ACCGGCTTCGGGGTCATCGAGGTGGTATCCACCCGCATCCGCTACACCGCCAGCGGCTGCATCCGCGCCGAGAACGCCACGCTGGCGGGACGCCTGAAGGTCATTTATGATGGCATCTGCGAAGTGATTGCCAGTTACCAACCGGATGAGGCCGTGATCGAGAACGTCTTTATACACCGCAATGCCTCATCTGCCCTCAAGCTGGGGCAGGCGCGGGGCGCCGCCATCTGCGCCCTGGCGGGCCACGGCCTGCCGGTCCACGAATACACCCCCAACCAGATCAAGCAGGCCGTCGTGGGGCGGGGACATGCGGACAAGACACAGGTCCAGCACATGGTGCAGGCCCTGCTGGACCTGGACGGCGCGCCCCAGGCGGATGCCGCCGACGCCCTGGCCTGCGCCATCTGCCATAGCCATGCCAGCCGCGCCCTGGCGCGCATGGCCCGCCAGGAGGCCACATGATCGGGCGGCTGCGCGGCGTTCTCGTCCTCAAGCAGGCCCCCTACCTGACGCTGGACGTCAACGGGGTGGGCTACGAGCTGGAGGCCACCATGACCACCTTCTACAGCCTCCCGCCCGTGGGCGAGACCTGCACCATCCACACCCATCTCATCGTGCGCGACGACGCCCACCTGCTCTATGGCTTCGCCAGCGAGGGCGAGCGCGCCATGTTCCGCCGCCTCATCAAGGTCAACGGCATTGGCGCCAAGCTGGCCCTCACCATTCTCTCCGGCATGCCCGTGGAGATCTTCAGCCGCTGCGTCATGGACAGCGACGCCGCCGCCCTGACGCGTCTGCCCGGGGTGGGCAAGAAGACCGCGGAGCGCCTCATCGTGGAGATGCGCGACCGCTTGCAGGGCCTCGACGAGGCCCTCCCCGCCAGCGCCGCGCCCGTGGCCCGGCCGGGCATCGTGGAGACGCCGGACCCGGTGCGCGACGCCGTCAGCGCCCTCACCGCCCTGGGCTACAAGCCCCAGGAGGCCAGCCGCATGGTGCGCGCCATCGAGCCCGAGGGCATGGACAGTGAAGCCATCATCCGCAGCGCCCTGCAGGCCATGGTGAAGGCATGATCGAGACGGACCGCATCATCACCGGCGAGGCCCTCGGCGAGGACAAAGTCGTCGACCGCGCCATCCGCCCCACCCGCCTGGAAGACTACGTGGGCCAGCAGGCGGTGCGCGACCAGATGGAGATCTTCATCGCCGCCGCCCGCCAGCGCGGCGAGGCCCTGGACCACACGCTGCTGTTCGGCCCGCCCGGCCTGGGCAAGACCACCCTGGCCCAGATCATCGCCAACGAGATGGGCGTGAACCTGCGCCACACCTCGGGCCCGGTGCTGGAGCGTCCCGGCGACCTGGCGGCCCTGCTCACCAACCTGGAGCCCCGCGATGTGCTGTTCGTGGACGAGATCCACCGCCTCAGCCCGGTGGTGGAGGAAGTGCTCTATCCCGCCATGGAAGACTACCAACTGGACATCATGATCGGCGAGGGCCCCGCGGCGCGCTCCATCAAGCTCGACCTGCCCCCCTTCACCCTGGTGGGGGCCACCACCCGCGCCGGCCTGCTCACCTCGCCCCTGCGCGACCGCTTCGGCATCGTCCAGCGCCTGGAGTTCTACGACGTCGCGGAACTGACCCGCATCGTCATGCGCTCGGCGCAGATCCTGGACGTGGGCATCGAAAAGGATGGCGCCGGCGAGATCGCCCGCCGCTCGCGCGGCACCCCGCGCATCGCCAACCGCCTGCTGCGCCGCGTGCGCGACTACGCCCTGGTGAAGGCCAACGGCCGCATCACCGACGCCGTGGCCGACGCGGCCCTGACCATGCTCAAGGTGGACGACCACGGCTTCGACACCATGGACCGCAAGCTGCTCCTCACCATCATCAACAAGTTCGATGGCGGTCCGGTAGGCGTCGATAGTTTGGCGGCCGCCATCGGGGAAGAGCGCGGCACCATCGAAGACGTGCTGGAACCCTATCTCATCCAGCAAGGCCTCATCATGCGCACCCCCCGCGGCCGCACCGCGACCCGCAGCGCCTACCAGCACTTCGGCCTGCAGCCGCAATCCGCCGACATCCCGGACCTGTTTCAGTGACCGCCTTGCTCCGCGCCTTTTGCCAGGTGGGAAAAAGGGGAGTGGAAGCCCGCCTGGCCCGCCGTGGGAAGCCGGCGCCGCCGCGCGCGAATGGCATGACATCCGCCGGCGATTTGTTCTAAAATCCACTCATTTTAGCAGGCGCATCATGTTTTTGTGGCCGGTACGTGTATATTACGAGGATACGGACAGTGGCGGCGTCGTCTACTATGCGAATTATTTGAAGTTCATGGAAAGAGCGCGCACCGAGTGGCTTCGCAGTCATGGATACGAGCAGGACGAGCTTGCCGAGGGCGAGGGGGTGATCTTCGCCGTGCGCGCCCTCCATATCGAATACCTGCGCCCGGCGCGATTCAATGACTTGCTGCTGGTAAGCGTGGAGCTGAAGGAGAAGCGCGCGGCTTCCCTCCGCTTTCTTCAGCAGATCAGCCGCACCGGCGGCAGTGCCCCGCCGGGAACGAATCCTTCCCCTGGTGACGTCCTATGTACTGGCGATGTGCGCCTGGCCTGCCTCGATGCTTCCACCTTGCGCCCGCGCAGAGTTCCCGGGCAAATTATGACGGAGATCGTTTGTGACAACTGACCTATCCATTTTTCATCTGGTGGCCAACGCCAGCATACTGGTGCAACTGGTGATGGTGCTGCTGCTCCTTGCCTCGGTCATCTCATGGGCCGTGATCTTCCGCAAGGGACGCCAGCTCAAGGCCGCGCAGCAGACCATGAATACCTTCGAGTCCAAGTTCTGGTCCGGTGGCGACCTGGCGGAGCTGCACCACAGCATCGCCAACCGCTCACGCAAGCCCCGCGGCGGAGAGAATATTTTTCACGCGGGTTTCAAGAGTTATCTCAAGCTGTTACAGAAAAAGGGCCTGTCCTCGGGCGAGATCCTGGACGGCACGCGCCGCGTCATGCGCGTTGAACTCAACCGCGAGGCCGACCTGCTGGAGGCGCACCTGCCCTTTCTGGCCACCGTGGGCTCCATCAGTCCCTTCATCGGCCTGTTCGGCACGGTGTGGGGCATCATGAACTCCTTCCGCGCCCTGGGCAATGTCAACCAGGCCACCCTGGCCATGGTGGCGCCGGGGATCGCGGAGGCGCTCATCGCCACCGCCATGGGCTTGTTCGCCGCGATTCCCGCCGTGATCGCCTACAACCGCTATATCACGGATGTGGAGCGCCTGGTGGTGCGCTACGACAATTTCCTGGAGGAATTCTCCGCCATCCTGCAGCGCCAGTCGCGCGAATGACGGGCTGAGGGGGAACCTGACCCATGATGCGCAGAACCCACAGGCGGCCCATGTCCGAGATCAACGTCGTGCCCTACATCGATGTGATGCTGGTGCTGCTGGTGATTTTCATGATCACCGCGCCGCTGCTCACCCAGGGCGTCAAGGTGGACCTGCCTCAGGTGGCGGCGGAGCCCGTGGACACCCAGCAGAAGGAGCCCCTGGTGGCCACCGTGGATGCGGAGGGCAATTTCTATCTCAGCGTGGGCGACGAGCAGGACCAGCCCATCGACCCGGACACCCTGGTGCAGCGGGTGGCCGCGGTATTGCGCCACCAGCCGCAGACCCCGGTGCTGGTGCGGGGCGACACCAGGGTCGATTACGGAACCGTCGTCAATATCATGGCGCTGCTGCAGAAGGCCGGCGCGCCCAGCGTGGGACTGATCACGGAAACCCCGGAACAGCGCAAGCAGGGCCGGTAGGAGTTGAATGAACAAAAAGAAGAAAAGCGCCTCGCGCGCTGGCAGGGGCAGATTCATGGGGTGGGTGGGCGATCTCATCGGCCGCCCCCGCTATCTCGTCTATGCAATACTGGTCCACGCGGCCTTTTTGTCCCTGTTGGTGTTCAGCCTGGACTGGCATGCGGAACCGGCGCCGCCCCCGGCCGTCAACATCGTCGAGGCAGTGGTGGTGGACGAGAGCAAGGTGCTGGCGGAGATGGAAAAACTGCGCCAGGCCGAGGAACTCAAGAAGAAAAAGGCCCTGGAAGCCAGGAAAAAACGCGAACAGGAAGAGAAGCGCCTGGCGGAATTGAAAAAGAAGCGCGAGGCGGAACAACGCCGCCTCAAGGAACAGGAAAAGAAGCGCCAGGAAGAAGCCAAGCGCATCGCCGAGCTGAAGAAGAAGCGCGAGGCGGAACAACGCCGCCTCAAGGAGCAGGAGAAGAAGCGCAAGGCCGCGCAGGAGAAGGCGCGCATCGAAGAGGAGAAACGCAAGGAAAAGGAAGCGCGCCTCGCCGCCCTGAAGAAGGAAGAGGAAGAGCTGGAGCGCCGCCGCCGCGCCGAGGAGGAGAAGCGGCGCAAGCAGGCGGAGAAGGAGCTGCAGGAACGCCTGGCGCGGGAGCAGCAGCGCCTGGAAGCGGAAAAGGAGCGCAAGGCGCGCGGTGTGGTGGCAGAGTACGTTGTCCTCATCAAACAGAAAGTGGCGCGCAACTGGCTGCGCCCCGGCAATATCGAGAAGGGGCTGTCTTGCGAGGTCATGGTGCGCCTCATTCCCGGTGGCGAGGTGGTGAGCGTGCAGATTACCCAGAGCAGCGGCGACGCGGTGTTCGACCGCTCCGTGGAGCGGGCGGTGAGGAAGGCCTCGCCTCTGCCGCTGCCCGACGACCCGGACATGTTCACGTATTTTCGGGAACTGAAATTCATCTTTAAACCCGAGGATTAGACTTTGAGGTATTTCATCAAAATTTCGGCACTGCTGGCGGCCCTGGTCCTGACGTCCAATGGCCAGGCGGCATTGACTATCGAGATCACTCAGGGCGTGCAGGGGGCCCTGCCCATTGCCGTGGTGCCCTTCAAATGGGAGGGCAGCACTGCCGGGCCGCCGGAGAGGATCGGCGGGGTGATCGCCGCGGACCTGCACCGCAGCGGACGTTTCTCCCCCCTGCCGCCGGAGGACATGCTGTCGCGGCCCAGCGAGACATCGCGCATCAACTTTGGCGACTGGCGCATCCTGGGCATGGAGCATCTGGTGGTGGGCACCCTGCGCCAACTGGGCAGCGGCTATGAGGTGCGTTTCAAACTCTACGATGTTTTCCGCGCCACCCAGTTGACGGGCTACAGCATCCGCACCAGTGAAAAGCGCCTGCGTCTCACGGCCCACCAGATCAGCGACATCATCTACGAAACCATCCTTGGCGAGCCGGGAGCCTTCGCCACGCGCATCGCTTACGTGACGGAGATCCGCGATGCCGACGGCACGCGCCACTATTCCCTGCAGGTGGCCGATGCCGATGGGTTCAATGCCCGGCCCATCCTTAATTCACAAAAGCCCCTCATGTCGCCCGCTTGGTCCCCCGATGGAACTCGCCTGGCCTATGTTTCCTTCGAGACAGGGCGGCCGGCCATTTATATTCAGGAGGTGGTGAGCGGAAAACGGATACTGATTTCCCACCACCCCGGCCTCAACAGCGCCCCGGCCTGGTCGCCGGATGGCAAGCGCCTCGCCCTGGTGCTGTCCAAGGGCGGCAACCCCGATGTCTATATTCTCGACCTGGACAGCCGCAAATTGCGCCGCGTCACCCGCAGCTTCGCCATTGATACGGAGCCGGTTTGGTCTCCCGACGGGAGTGCGCTAGTATTCACCTCTGACCGGGGTGGGCGGCCGCAACTCTACCGCGTCGCGCTGGGGGATGGTAAAGTGCAGCGGCTGACCTTCGAGGGGCGCTACAATGCCCGGGCGTCCTGGTCCCCGGATGGTAAGTATATCGCCATGGTCAACGGTGACAGGGGAAAATACCGTATAGCGGTGCTGGATCTGGCCAGCGGCGCCATGCGGGTGCTGACGGATACGGCGCTGGACGAGTCGCCCAGCTTCGCACCCAACGGCAGCATGATCATATATGCGACGGAAATCGGCCAGAAAGGCGTATTATCAGCAGTTTCAGTAGACGGGCGGGTACACCAGCGCCTCATGCTGCAGGAAGGCGCAGCGCGTGAACCGGCATGGTCGCCCTACATGCAGTGATTGTTCTATACTGAAGACAACAAGGAGATATCAGATGAAAGCGCTCAGTAAACTAATGGTGATGGTGGTGCCGGTCGCCCTATTGTTCGGGTGTGCCACGACGGACAAGACCCAGGATGCAGAGGAAGACATGGCCGCCACCGGCGCGGAAACCGAGGTCGTCACCCCTCCCGCCATGACGGAGGATACCTCCGCTGGCGCCGAGGCCATTGCCGCGCCGGGCCAGGATGGCGGCTTCATGGGGGATCCTCTGGACGATCCCGACAGCCTGCTCTCCAAGCGGGTCATCTATTTCGATTTCGACCGCAGCGAGATCAAGGACGAATACCGTGAGATCATCGAGGCCCACGGCCAGTATCTGGCGGAGAATCCGGGCGTGCGCGTGGTGCTGGAGGGACACACGGACGAGCGCGGCACCCGCGAATACAACATGGGCCTGGGCGAGCGCCGCGCCAAGTCAGTGCGCCGCTACATGTCCGTGCAAGGGGCGTCCTTCTCCCAGATGGATGTGGTCAGTTACGGCGAGGAGCGGCCCGTGGCCATGGGGCATGACGAGGAGTCCTGGGCATTGAACCGCCGCGTCGAAATCGTTTATCCGGACCACTAGGGCGAGCCGGGGGGTGGAGAGCGGAATGCAGAGGCGGATCTCGCTGGCCTGCTTGGTCGCCTGCCTGGGCCTGACGGGACTGGCCCGGGCCGAGAGCTTGCCGCCCATTGTCGAGTCCACACCGCTAGAGGAAGGCAGGGGCACCCTGCCCGCCGCCCAGCCCGGCACGCCGCTGGGCCAGTCCGCCGCGCCGCGTCCGCCGGTCACACCGGCAGTGAGAACCAACATGAGCCTGGAGGATCGCGTCGCCCGCCTGGAGCGCATGGTGGAGAGCCGTGCCCTCATGGAGATCCTCATGCAGCTTGAAGATCTGCAGCAGGCCGTACAGGAGATCCGCGGCGAGAGCGAGGTGCAGGGCCACCAGATCGACGGCATCAAGCAACGCCAGCGCGAACTCTACCTCGACATCGACCGCCGCCTGCGGGAGATGGAAGTAACCCTAGCCAGTACCCTCAGCCAGCAGCCGGCAGCCACGGACAGTGCCGCCGCCCCGGCCGCCACTGCTGCTGCCGCGGCCACCGCCAGCGCCACGGCGCCTGAGGCTAATGTGGCAGCTCAGGCCGATTCGGCATCCATTCAGAGCCAGCAGGAGGCATTGGCAGAAACCAAGGCCTACGAACAGGCTTTCAACGTCCTCAAGGAAGGCCGCTACGAAGACGCCATAGACGTATTCCACAAGTTTCTGGCACGCTATCCAAACGGCCAGTACTCGGACAACGCTCAGTACTGGCTGGCCGAGGCCAACTACGTACTGCGCCGCTTCGATACCGCCATTGCGGAGTTCCAGAAGGTACTGAAACAGTACCCGGACAGCTCCAAGATCCCCGACGCCATGCTCAAGACGGGCTATAGCTATTATGAACTCAAAAAATGGGATGAGGCGCGCAAGATGCTCAATGCCCTGGTTGAGCGCTATCCTGACACTACCGCGGGCCAACTGGCCAAGAACCGCCTGCACCGGATGAAGCTGGAGGGACGGTAGGGGAGAAGGCTGGGATGAGGGGGTTGTATTCTGAGAGCTGCGTTGTAAGATAGGGGCGTGGCTCCTGTCCTGGAGCCTTCTCACAACAATAGCAATGTCAGCAGGGAGGCCGACATGGATTGCCGAGGGATCGATAGCCCGTCTTTGTTTTTTCTTTGTTGCTGCCGTTTCCGTGTTTCCCTGCCGGTTCGATAACCAGGGAGGGTGAATTATGGGGAAGAAATTTCTCAGGTTGTTGCTTGTGGTGCTGTTATCGTGGTGTCTTTCCGCCGCGGCTTCTGCCGCCGTCGTGATCAATGAGTTCGATTATGATCAGCCGGGGACGGATGATGCGGAGTTTGTCGAGCTGTTCAACAACGGCGGGGTGGCGGTCAGTCTGGATGGGTTCATGCTCAATCTGATCAACGGGGCGACGGGGAGCCCGTATCGTTCGGTCGATTTATCCGGTTACGTGCTGGCGCCCGGTGATTACCTGGTGGCCTGCGGTAATATGGCGGCGGTGGCGAATTGTGCAGTGGATATGGGAGCGAATACCAACCGCATACAGAACGATACCGAGGCCATTGCCCTGTTCGACGGGAGTTCGCTGGTCGACTCGGTGAGTTATGAGGGGGTGGTGGATGGCTACACGGAAGGGCTGGCCGGTACCCTGGCAGACTCCAGCAGCGTGGAGGGAGTGAGTATCAGCCGCCTGTTGAACGGGCTCGACACCAATGACAATGCCCTCGATTTTGCCTGGGGGTGCGCCACGCCAGGCGCGATGAATGTGGAGAGCAATGGGGATTGCGCCGCTGTCTCGACCGTACCGTTGCCGGCGGCCATGTGGTTGCTGGGGACGGGGCTGGCTTGCCTGGCGGGTTTCATGCGGCACCGGGGAAGGGTGATTATTTCTCCTGCTCCAGTATAATAGCCGCAGGATTCGTGCCGGGGCTGTGGGCTCCGGCATGTCGGCTAACGGAATGGCCGTCCGGGCGGGCGGCGGAGCAGGAATGACGTGATGAAACATCTGGCGCTTGGGGTCGTTGTGTATCTGTCGGCGATTATCGGTTTGCAGGCTGCGCCGGTTACCCTCGCCACCCCGCCCGAGCAGCCGCTGTTGCTGGAGAACACCGAGACTGAGCCTGTGCCGGCGCCGGTTCACGACCAGTTTCCCAAGTATCGCCTGGGGCCGGAGGATGCACTGGAGATCACGGTGTGGCAGGAGCCGGATCTGCAGAAGGAGGTGCTCATCAGCCCCGATGGCTGGCTGACCTTTCCCCTCGTGGGGGAGATCAAGGCTCTGGGCAAGACCATCGAGGAGGTACGGCAGGAAATCACCAAGCGACTCAAGCGCCTCATACCGGAGGCGGTGGTGTCCGTGAGCCTTATCCGAATCGGCAGTAACAAGGCCTACGTTATCGGCAAGGTAAATCAGCCGGGAGAGTACACCACCGGCCGCTATGTGACGGTGATGCAGGTTCTCAGCATGGCGGGCGGGTTGCGCCAATTCTCGGCGGGCGACAAGATTAAGATCCTGCGCCGCGTGAACGGGCGCGAGATAGCGATTCCCTTCAATTACGACGAGGTCGTCAGCGGCCGGAATCTCGAACAGAACATCGTTCTGAGGGACGGTGACGTGGTCGTTGTGCCCTGATACACGGGTCAGGGCGCGCTTCTCGCCAGGATGACGGATCCCTGCCAAGGGCCGCAACCCGGGCCTATACGGGCCTGAAGTGCTTAAGTGATTGATCAGAGGCTCCTTAATGAAGGCAGGTCGGCACGCGATGGCTGAGCACGAAATATTTTGTTGTCGGGCTAACCCGCATTTCTCACCAGGATGGCGGGATGATCATATTTCGCCACACTCTTTGCCTTAGTAAAACCCTTGTGAGTGCAGGACTCCGGGGTCCATTTCGGTACCTGATAGGAAACTTGGGCGGGCGGTTGAGAAAATCTCAGGCGAGTGTGAGGTGGGGCATTCAATGACAAAGCATCGCTATACAAGGCGGTAAATGAGTTTTCCAGGTCGTTTTTCATTGTTGCGTTACGGCGCGGAAGACAGATTCAGCATCCTGCCGGGAGGGAGAGTGGGGCCGAGTAGTTACCGGGACAGAGGACAATGCAGCCCGCCTGTGTTTTTCTTTTTCTTGCCCGCCTTGCTTATAACCCTGGGGGCGCATTCTCCGGCGCGTGGGCTGGAATGGACTTTCGGGCCGTCCCTGGAAGCTCGCGGAGAGTATAACGACAATATCCGCCTCACCACCACCGCAACCCACGATGCCGTATGGATGGCGACCGTCGTTCCCCGGCTCAGGATGGAGGGGGAGGCCGAGTCCAGCGAATTGCGGGGAGATTTTCGTTACGAACCCAGGCGTTATTCCGGTGGAGGCGACCTGGATTCCGACAATTTTTTCGCCAATATCGATGGTGTTGTGAAATCCGAGTTTGACGAATGGGGCCTGGATGCCGCCTACAGGCGGGATTCCACCATCCAGAGCGAGTTGCTGGATACCGGTATCACGGACGTGAGCAAGGTCCGCTGGCAGAAAAGCATCGCACCTTCATGGCGGCATGTATTCTCGGAGTTCCTGAGTTCCGAGCTTGGCTACTCATTCGCGGGCGTTTCCTACGAGAATGGCCTGGAAGCGGGATTGTTCGACTACAGCATCAATACCTTCAATGCAAGTATATCCCGCCTCGCCGGGGAGTTTGATTACCTCCGTTTGAACCTATATTATAGCGCGTTTGACGCGCCGCTCGTAAACAGCAAATACGGCGACCGCGGACTCTTGCTGGGATTTTCTCACATCTATTCGGATTACTACCGTTTCGATGCCAGCGGCGGCGTGAGAAGGACCAAGTTCAGCAATGCGATCAGCGAGAACGAGAGTTCAACGGGGTTCATAGGCGAGATCAGCCTCACCCGGGTGCTCGAGCTGAGTTCGGCACAGGTCACGTTGGGACGCAAGATCGATCCCAGCGGTTCGGGGACATTGATGCAGAGGGACAGTCTGGTGTTGAGCATGACAAGGAGGTTTACGGCTATGGTCAATGGTTCCCTGGCCCTGGGCATTTACCGCAACAAGTCCCTGGAGCAGAATTTTACCCGCCTCGACCGCTCTTATTTCTTTATGACTCCAAGCCTGACATGGCGTGTGGCCGAGGACTGGTCGCTGCGTCTGTTCTATCGTTATCAGTACAGCAAGTATGACGAGGCCAGGGATGCTGCCCGGGCCAATGTGGCTGGGGTGAAGATCCTTTACAAATGGCCATCCTCGCTGACCCGGCACTGAGCCCGGCATCATGAATCGTGTTAATATGGACCTGAATCCGTGGGTTGAGGGTGGGTGCGGAGTGCAAGATATCGGTTTCATGGAGCAAAGGATCTTGGCTTCACTCAGCGGGCGTTTTTTGAAACGCCCTGGAATCAAGTGGTTGTGCTATGTGCCGTCATGGATCCCCGGATTCAGGATGAAAGCGGGGTGAAGACAGGTTGGAAATGCAGATTCTCAATGCCCTGTGTGAGGCAAGACGGCCGGAATATTCGTGATTGTGGAAAACAACAAAGATCTTAAATACTACCTGGCGGCGCTGAGCTACCGCAAGGGGCGCGTGCTGCTCATAGCAGTGTTCGTCTTCATCGCCAGCGCCACGGTGGCCTTTGGGCTTCCGCCGGTATACCGCTCCACGGCGACCATTCTCATCGAGGAGCAGGATATACCCCCGGATCTGGTACGTTCCACCGTGACCAGCTATGCCGACCAGCGTATACAGGTTATCAGCCAGCGCGTCATGTCGCGCAACAATCTCAAGAGCATCATCGAAAAATATGGGCTCTATGCCGAGGAGGCGCGCATCGAGACTTCGGAGCGCATCATCGAGAGAATGCGCAAGGACGTCAGCCTGGAGATTCTCAGTTCCGACGTGATTGACCCGCGAAGCGGCCGGCCCACTCAGGCTACCATCGCCTTCTCCATTTCCTATGACAGCCGTGATCCCGCCATGGCCCAGCGGGTGGCCAATGAGCTGGTTTCCCTGTATCTCACCGAAAATATTCGTAACCGTACGCAGAAAGCGGAAGAAACCTCGGAGTTTCTCAGGGAGGAGGCGGGCAGGCTGTCGCGGAAACTGGCCGATCTCGAGGCGCGCATGGCCCGGTTCAAGGAGCGCAACAGCGGCAATCTGCCCCAGCAGATGGGTCTGAATCTGCAATTGCTGGAACGTACCGAGCGCGACATCCGGGAGTTGAAGAGCGAGATCGTTTCCCTGGAGGAGCGCAAAATCTACCTGGAGGGCCAGTTGGCCCAGATTGATCCTACGGTGCCCATTGTATCGGCGACGGGAGAACGCGTAATGGATCCCGCCTCCCGGCTCAAGATCCTGGAAATCCAGTATATCAGTGAGAGTTCGCGCTATGCCCCTGAGCACCCCAATGTTGTCAAGCTGCGCATGGAAATCGATGCGCTGAAACGCCAGATAGGGAATGTCAGCACGGCGGACGAGCGCATGAAGGAACTCACCAACCTCAAAACCGAGATTGTCCTGTTGCGCGAGAAATACGCCTCCGATCACCCCGATGTGGTGCGCCTGTCCAGGGCCATCACGGCGCTGGAGCGGGAATTGATCGACAGTACACTGGATGAGCCCATGAGGAAGGTGGAAACCACGCCTGAGAACCCTGCCTATATTTCACTGCAGGCCCAGTTGCAGGCGGTGGATACGCAACTTCGAGCACAGAAAATTCAGCTTTCCCAGTTGAAAGAGAAGCTGGCCGTCTACGAAGCGCGCCTGATGGAAGCGCCCCAGGTGGAGATGGAGTACCAGGCCTTGTTCCGCGAACAACAGAATACCCTGCAGCGCTATAACGAGATCAAGGCCAAGCAGATGGAGGCCCAGGTTGCTCAGGAACTGGAGCGGGAGAGCAAGGGAGAGCGTTTTACGCTCATCGATCCGCCCCAGTTGCCGGAGATGCCGGTCAAGCCCAACCGGATGGCCATATTATTTCTCGGACTCGTGCTCTCCCTCGGAGGGGGATTCGGCTATGCTGCCATGTCAGAGAATCTCGATACCACCATTCGCGATGCTCGCACCATGCGTATGTTGACAGGGATAACGCCTCTTGCCTCCATTGCCTACATCGAAACCAAAGCGGATTTGAAGAAGCAGCATACCCGTATGATTTTTCTTCTCACGGTGGTGTTCGCCTCTCTGGCGCTGTTGCTGATCGCCGTGCACGTCTATGTGAAGCCCCTGGATGTCATCTGGTTTTCTGTGGGCAGGAAAATCAGTGAAATGTTCATATGATGACTGACAAGGCTGGCAACGAAAAGGAAGTCGAATAATGGATCGTGTTGAGAAGCTCAGCCAGACACGCCTGAAGAAACAGGTTGCAACCGACACGGAAGAGACGAATATCTCGTTCCAAGGGCCGGTAGTGGGCATCAACCACATTGATTATTGCCAGACCAGGACGGTGCAGCTCTCGAAATCCTGGCTGCGCGAGAACCGCATCATTTGTGACTACCAGCAAGACAGCCATCTCAACGCGTACAAATTTTTGCGTACCAAAGTGTTGCGCGCTCTCAACGAGCACAACTGGAATACTCTGGGGATTACCAGCCCCGGGCCGGAAGTGGGTAAAACGGTCACGGCCATCAACCTGGCCATTAACATTGCCATGGAGATATCCAAGACCGTTTTGCTCGTAGATGCGGACCTGCGCCGTCCTACTGTTCATAGATATCTGGGCCTGCCCGCTGGGGCGGGGCTCAGCGAATGCCTTTCTTTCGGTGATCCTCTCAGCGAATTGCTGATGCATCCTGATATCGGGGAGGTGGTGGTGCTTCCAGGGGGGCAGCCGGTGCTCAACTCCTCGGAGATGCTGGGGTCTCCTCAGATGGCAAGCCTGGTGGAAGAGTTAAAGAACCGTTATCCCTCGCGCCTGGTGTTGTTCGACCTGCCGCCGGTGCTGGTGGTGGATGACGTGCTGGCCTTCGCCCCCTGCCTGGATGCCGTACTGATGGTGGCGGAGGCGGGCAAGACCAAGAAGGATGAACTGATGGACGCCTGCGCCATGCTGGAAGGCGCGACCCACGTTATCGGTACCGTCCTCAACAAGACAGATCCCGATGTTCAGTCCTACCCCTATTATTGAGCGGCGAATGGGGGTAGCCCACCTTCCGGTGGGCCGGGGCATTGCCTGGCTGGCCATGATATTCCTGCTGGGTAACCTGGTGGCTTGTGCCGACCGCGCAAAGAGCGCCGCCTCCTATCTTGCGCGCGGCGAGGTGCTGTTTGCCCAGGGGGACTATGTGAAGGCGCGCCTGGAGTTCAGAAATGTGCTTCAGATCGAGCCCAAGTCAGTGGCCGCATATTATTATCTGGGGCAGATTGCCGAGAAGGAGCAGGACTGGAAACAGTCCTTTGCCCTCTATTCCAAGGTTGTCGAGCTGGATCCCGGTCATGTCGAGGCGCGTCTCAAGACAGCCCAGTTCTATCTCCTGGGCGGTGAACTGGAGGAAGCGGCAAGGATCGTGGACAGCGTACTTGTCAGCCGTCCAGACGATCAGGAAGCGCGCATTCTCAAGGCCATGATCCTGGTGCGCCAGGGCAGTGAAGATCAGGCGTTCAAGCTGGCGCGGGATGTGTGGGCAAAAGACAGGCAGCAGGTGCAGGCGGCCATTGTCCTGTCCTCTCTCTATCTGAAGCGAGGCGAGCATGACAGCGGTGAGGCCGTGCTCAGGGAGGGGATCGAGTCCAACCCGGATGCCGGGGTGTTGTATCTCACCTATGCCCAGTTCGCCATTTCCCGCAATGAACTGGAAAAGGCGGCTTCCCTGCTGCGCCGGCTGATCGAACTGGAGCCGGATAAGCTTGAGCACCGCAAGCGCCTGGCGCGCTTCCTTGCGGAAACGGGTGAACTGGATGCAGCCGAGGCCGTGCTGCGCGAGGCGGTCGACCTGGCACCCGATGATGCACGCCGGGTCTTGCTGTTGACGGATTTTCTGGCCAAGAAGCGGGGTATCCCGGAGGCCGAGGCCGAGCTGCGGCAGAGGATCGATGCCGATACCGGACGCCTGGAGTACCAGTTTGCATTGGCTGGCCTCTACCGGACCTTGGGCAGAATGGAGGAAGCGGCGGCCGTGTATCGCGCCATCATCGGGCGGGAGGACCTCCGTCCCGACGGGCTCAAGGCGCGCAGCCGTCTGGCAGAGATGTTGTTCCAGCAGGGCGATATTGAAGGGTCGAAAAAGCTGGTGGGTGAAGTTTTGAAGGAAAGCCCTGCCAACAGCGACGCCCTGTTGATCAGGGGCCGCATGGCCCTTGCCTCCAGTGACATCAAGGGCGCCATTGCCGATTTCCGCGCCGTGTTGCGCGGCCAGCCGGATGCCCTGCCCGTGCGCTCCCTTCTCGCCAGCGCGCAGATTCTCAATGACGAACCGGAACTGGCGCGGGAGAACCTGCGCAGGGTGCTGGAAGGACAGCCGGATAATCTGGACGCGCGGGTTGCCCTGGCGCGGGTGTCTCTCATGTTGCGCGATGAGGAGGAGGCCAGGGCGTTGGTGAGCGAGGTGCTGGCGCTGCAGCCTGATAATCTCAAGGCCCTGCTGGCCCTCCTGGATACTCATATTGCACTGAATGCCTGGACGGACGCGCGGGCAACCGCCGACCGGATCATCGCGGCCCATCCCGGCAATCCCATCGGATATTACCGCCAGGGACGCCTGTCCCTGGCGCGGGGTGATGCCGCTGACGCGGCCGGTGCGTTTCGCAAGGGGCTGGATATCGCTCCGGACAATGTGCAACTCGCCCTTGCCCTGGCGGGCGTGTATGAGCGTCAGGGGGAGGCCGATCAGGCCATGGCGCTTTACGAACAGATTCTGGAGCGGCATCCCGGCGTAAGCGTGGCCGCCAACAATCTGGCTGCCAACTTGGTGGAGCACAGGGGAGACAGGGAAAGCCTGAGGCGGGCCCTGGAGTTGGCGCGTCCCTTCGAAAACTCTGACAATCCTTTCTTTCTGGACACCCTGGGTTGGGCCTATTTCAAGTCAGGCCGCCTGGATGAGGCGCTCAAGGTGCTGAACCGGGCTGTGGAGAGCGAGGCCGGCAGAGTTCCCATCATCCAGTATCATCTGGGTATGGTCTATTTCAGCAAAGGCGATCTGGCCTCGGCAAAAACCTGGCTGCAGGCTTCGGTGGCCCATGAGTTGGAGTTCGTCGGCATGGAAGAGGCGCGAAGGATCTTGAAGGAGTTGGGCGTTTAGTCCGCGTTTCTGACCGTCTGGTGTGAAACGTGAGGGTCAGGCTTGTCCCAGCATCAGCAGCGGTTTGTTGCGCTTCCTTTTCCTGCTCAAGGCAAAAAAGGCCAGCAATCCACTTCCAAACAGCCATGCAGCCGCCGGGAGCGGGACTGTCGAGACATTCAGCCGGTAGGTCGCGCCTCTCGTGCTCAGTGGTACGCCATAGAGGGTATGATGATCTGCCTGGCTGACGCGAATGTAGTAGAGCCCGGCGCTCGCAAAAGTGTAGCTGAGAAAAGAGTTGGTGGTCATGGCCACCAGATCGCCGGGCCCGTCGAAAGGGGCATTGTCATTCGAAGCCAGTACGGTTGTGCCGTCAGTGCCGAACAGGGTGAGTTGTGTGTCCAAGCCCACAATCTGAGCATAGTCCGTATCGAAGAAGACAGTCTGGCCAATTTGCAGGGGACTGGCGCCAGTGCCGACCGAGAAGGAATAATAGTCGAAGGTTCCGTCGCCGCTGAATCCGAAGACAGTGGCATTGGGAATGCCGAGGTCGAAGCTGCTGTTGATCTCGATTTCCTGGTCGGGAATGAATCCGAAGGCCGGATCGATGTTCTGGGCATTGGTTGGGGAATTGGTGAGGCCGCTCTCCACCACGATCAGGGCGTTGGCGCTTCCCATCGCGAGCATTGCCGCCGCTGCCACGGCATGGACGATTCTTTTCACCTCTTGTGACCTCTTGTTGCTCCCTTACCAGCCCTGTAAGCATAGGCTAGCATGATATGATTGTTCTGTCCAAACGAAAAATAAGCGGCTATCTCATGCCATTTTGGACAAATGCAAGCGACTCAGTCATGCTTTGGGCCTGATTCAGGCAAATCATTTCTCCCTATTCAGAAACTAAGGAGCCTGTTGGGTCTAGGATGAATCTACCGCCTCGGCGTGATAATGGGCTCATTTCCCCGATGATTTTCTTTGATTAGTCACCACTATTCGTCTCAAATGACCGAAAAATGCTCTCCATTTGCCGCTCGATCCGCTACGATCCCCTAAATTCGGCAGGCTCCTAGATTTTTACCATGGCTATTTCCGAATTCGATATCATCAGCCGATTTTTTGATGGCCGGGGCCCCCAGCGCGCGGATGTGAGGCGCGGCATCGGCGACGACGGGGCGGTGCTGCGGGTGCCTCCGGGGCAAGAACTGGTCGCCGTGTTGGACACGCTGGTGAAGGGGGTGCATTTCCCTGACAATACTCCGGCCGAGGCCATCGGTTACAAGGCGCTTGCCGTGAACCTCAGTGATCTTGCGGCCATGGGGGCCGAACCTGCCTGGTTCTCGCTGGGGTTGACTTTGCCGGGGCGGGATGTGGGCTGGCTGGAGCAGTTCAGCGCCGGATTGTTCGGACTCGCCGGCCGGCATGGCCTGCAACTCGTGGGCGGCGATACCACCCGGGGGGCATTGACAGTGACCATTCAGGCGCATGGCTTCGTGCCCTGTGGCGGAGCCTGTAGCCGCGCCGGGGCGCGGGAGGGGGACGATATTTACGTGACGGGTACCCTGGGGGACGCGGGGCTGGCCCTGCTGGCGATTGCCGGCCGCTACCACGTGGCGGGCGCCGGGGCGGAAGAGCTGCGTGAGCGCCTGGAACGGCCCGTCCCGCGCGTGGCCCTGGGCATGGCGCTGCGCGGTCTGGTGCATGCCATGGTGGATGTGTCCGATGGCCTGCTGGCGGATCTTGGTCATGTGCTCAGGGCAAGCGGGGTGGGCGCCAGGATCGCCGTGGAGCGGATTCCCCTGTCGGAGGCCATGAAGGCCGCGCGGGATGAGCTTGGAGAGAGGCAGTGCCTGGATCTCGCGCTGTCGGCTGGGGACGACTATGAACTGTGTTTCACGGCGCCGCCATCCAGTCGTGGGGAGATCATGCGGCTGGCCGAGGCACACGGCTGTTCTTGCAGGCGTATCGGGGTGGTTGAATCCGGTGGCAGGCTGGTGTGCATGTGGGAGGATGGCCGGGTCTACCGGACCGGGCGCAAAGGCTATGATCATTTCGCGGATGCGGGACGGGGGAGTCCAGATGAAAAGCAATAACGTACCCGCCAGCGTGTGGCGCAACCCCGTGCATTTTGCCGCTTTTGGTTTTGGCGCCGGGGCGGCGAAGTACGCGCCGGGGACCTTTGGCACCCTGGCCGCGGTGCCTCTTTATCTCGTGATGCGGGATATGGCCATTGGTTGGTACCTGATGATGACTGTGTTGCTGTTCATGCTCGGGGTGTGGTTGTGCGAGCGGACCTCCCGCGATATCGGTGTGCACGATCATTCGGGAATTGTGTGGGACGAGATCGTTGGTTATCTGGTGACCATGGCGGCGGCGCCCAGTGGGTGGGAATGGGTCGTGCTGGGATTCCTGTTGTTCCGGCTCTTCGATATCTGGAAGCCCTGGCCGGTGAAGTGGTGTGACCGCAAGATACACGGCGGCCTGGGTATCATGTTGGATGATGTGGTGGCGGCGTTGTATGCTTGGCTGAGCCTGCAGCTTATCAGCCTTTTCTGAGGGGGCTGAGGCTAAACCACTTCCCGGTTGTCCATGTTGTCGATCCAGTGCAGGAGCCGGGGGGCTGACATGGGGCGGCCGATATGGAAACCCTGTGCCATGTCGCAATCGAGCCCTTTGAGTTCTTCCCAGATCTGCCGGTTGACCACGCCCTCGCCGACGACCTTCAGGCCCATGTTATGGGCCAAGTCGATGGTGGAGCGCACGATGACCATATCGTCCCGGTTGGCCAGCATTTCCATGATGAAGGAGTTGTCAATCTTGATGATCTGCAGGGGGAGCTTTTTCAGTGCCGACAAGGAGGAATAGCCGGTCCCGAAATCGTCGATGGCCAGGGTGACGCCGATTTCATGGAAACCCTCCAGGATTTCCCGCGCGCTGACGGGATCCGAAATGATGGCGCCCTCCGTCAGTTCGACGATGAGGCGGTCCGGGGGCAGGCCGTGTTCCTCGATGATGCGCATGAGACGCTTGGGATGCTGTTTGTCGTGGAGGCTGCGCGAGGACAGGTTGACCGAGACGCTCAGGTCGTAGCCTTGCTTGAGCCACTGGCTGCAGTCACGGGCGGCCTCCTCGAATACCCAGGTGGTGAGGGGCTTGATGAGGTTGGCCTGCTCCGTGAGCGTGATGAACTCATTGGGCATGATCAGGCCGCGCCTGGGGTGGTTCCAGCGCACCAAGGCCTCGGCGGCCAGCACGGTTCCGGTTCTGAAGTCCATGATGGGCTGGTAGTCGAGGTGCAGCTCGCCGTGGTTGATGGCGTGGCGCAAGTCCCACATCAGGGACAGGCGGCTGATGCTGTTCTTGTCCTGGGAAGGATCATAGACCGTGTAATCCAGGTTGTTGTTCTTGGCGATGTACATGGCCACGTCGGCGTGGCGCATGAGCACGGGGGCGTCCAGGCCGTGCTTGGGATAGATGGCGATGCCGATGCTCATGCCGACGTTGAAGGGCTGGTTTTCGAAAATGAAGGGCTGTTCCAGGCACTCGGTCAGCTTGCCGGCGATTTCGGTGGCGTAGCGCATGTTGCTGATGGTGGGCAGGATGACGCAGAATTCGTCACCCCCGAAGCGTGCGATAGTGTCCGATTTTCGCAGCACACCCTGGATGCGCGAGGCGACCTGCTTGAGCAGCATGTCGCCATAGTGATGGCCCAGGGTATCGTTGACGGTCTTGAATCCGTCCAGATCGATCATCAGCAGGGCCAGTTGCGAGTCTTCCCGCTGGGCGGTGTAGATGGCCTGGTTGAGACGGTCCTGGAGCAGCACGCGGTTGGGCAGTTTGGTCAGGGCGTCGTGCAACGACTGATACTCCAGTTCCTTGTTGTGCCCCACCAGTTCCTGGCGCATTTTCTCGAAATCATTGGTGAGGCTGACGATTTCCTGAATGCGCGAGTTCTTGATGTCGAAGTGGTCGTCATAGTTGCCCGCGGCGATCTCCCTGGCCTTGAGCTGCAGTTCCCTCATGGGGCGGGTGATGAGAGGGGTGAACAGGCCCGAGGCAACGAAGACCAGGATGACATAGGCGCCGGCGAGATAGAAACACAGCACCTTGGTATAGTGAATCTTCTCCATGATGGGTGTCTCGTCATAGCCCAGCCGGAGCAGCAGGTTCTCGGTGTGGCCCAGCTCCCACTTCAGGGGGATGGTGATGAAATAGGTGTTGTCACCGTGTTGACCGAAATAGGTGTCTTCCTTGAAGTCTTCGTCGGCGCTGTGCTGGGATTCCGTGACTAGATCGAGGTAGACATAGCGTTTGCTCGCCATGACCTGGTCATACAGTTTGGTGATGACGTCGGTGGATTCCGTGGTTTCGATGAGGGTGGCGAGGATCTGCGCGTCGGCCCGCGCGCGGTCCACGAAGGTGGACTCGAAACCGCCCTTGACCAGGTAGATGACTCCGACGAAGAGCATGGGGATCAGCAGGGCGTGAATGGCCAGCCCGCCCAGCAAGATACGCCCGTGCAGGGTGTTGAGGTAATCGCGAATGCGTCTGAGAACGTTCATGGGCGTGTGTATCTCGTAAAACGTACTGGCGGCGTGCCCATGGGGTGAGCAGGCTGATTGCCGTTTTGAGCAATGTTCATATGAGGCACAAATCCAGTCTTTCCTCCTGTGTTGTGCATCAGCCGCCATCAGGCAGTTTTTATTTTTATTTTTCAGGTAATTAGGGTTTTGTCACACCTTCCTCCCGGCCGGTGCGACAACACATGGCCCCTACTTGCTCTTATATCGGCGCCTTGGAGAGAAAGATAAATATCGGAAATGAGCGCCTGGTCACGGACGTGAATGGGGGCATCCCTCTGCCAGGCATGCTTGTCTGGCGAGGGGAAGGATACAGGGAACAGCGGCGGGGGAGGGTGTCAGAATCCCTTTTCGATCAGGGCGTAGGCCGAGTGGTTGTGGATGGACTCGAAGTTCTCCGATTCGATGCGGTAGGCATCGATGCGCGGGTCCTTGTTGAGGCAGGCGGCCACGTCGCGCACCATGTCTTCCACGAACTTGGGATTCTGGTAGGCCTTTTCCGTCACGAATTTCTCGTCCGGCCGCTTGAGCAGGCCGTAGATCTCGCACGAGGACTGGCTTTCCACCACGTCGATGAGATCCTCGATCCATACGAAGCTGCATGTGCGCGCGGTGACGGTGACGTGAGAGCGCTGGTTGTGCGCGCCGAAGTCGGAGATCTCCTTTGAGCAGGGGCACAGGCTGGTGACGGGAACGACCACTTTTATGGTCATGACCGTCTCTTTTTCCGAGACATCGCCCACCAGCGTCACATCGTAGTCCAGCAGGCTTTGCACGCTCGAGATGGGGGCGGTCTTGTTGATGAAATAGGGAAAGCTCATCTCGATATGGCCGGACTCCGCATCCAGGGTAGTGCGCATGCTGGTCAGGATGTCCTTGAAGGTGTTGACGGTGATCTCTCGCTCATGGGTGTTCAGCAGTTCAACGAAGCGCGACATGTGCGTGCCCTTGAAGTTGTGGGGCAGGTTGACATACATGTTGAAGGTGGCGATGGTGTGCTGCTCGCCGGCGCTGCGGTCCCGCACCCGGACAGGGTGGCGGATGTTCTTGATGCCGACCTTGTCGATGGGCAGGTTGCGGTTGTCCGGGGTGTTCTGGACATCGGCAATGGCCGTGAGTGTGGTCATGTCAGTTTTCCTCCGTGTAGCGTACGCAGGCCCGTTCGGTTTCCCACAGGGTGATGGCGCTGACCCGCACACGTTCGTCGTTGAGGCGGGCTTGCAGTTCCCGGTATATATAGGCCGCAATGTTCTCCGCGGTCGGGTTGACCGTGGCAAAGGGCTCCAGTTCGTTCAGGTGGCGGTGATCGAGCCGGTCGGTGACCGCGCGCGCGTGCTCGCGTATGGTCTTGAAATCCAGCCCCATGCCGGCGGCATCCAGGGCATGGGCGGTGACTTCCACCTCCACCTTCCAGTTGTGCCCGTGCAGGCGGCTGCACTCGCCGGGATAGTCCCGCAACTGGTGGGCGGCCGCGAAATCCAGGGTCACTTTGAGTGTATAGCAGGGTAGCATAACAGAAAAACAGAGTAAATTAGTAGGAATTGGCGCGGGCCGGGAGGCCGCCCCCGCGCAGGCGATCCAGGGCCTCGCTGGCCGCCCGCAGGATGCCAGCGGCGCTGAGGCCACATTCCTCCAGCAATTCCCGGCGCTTGCCATGTTCGCCAAAGCGGCCCGGCAGGCCCAGGTTGATGACGGGTATATCGACACCCCGGCTGTTGAGGTATTCATTGACCCCGCTGCCGGCGCCGCCCTCGATCATGTTTTCCTCTATGGTGATCAAAAGGGCGTGTTTTTCCGCTATCTCATCGATCAGGGCCTCGTCCAGTGGTTTGACGAAGCGCATGTTCACCACGGTGGCATCGATCTCCGCCGCGGCCCGCAGGGCCTCGTGGAGCAGGCTGCCGAAGACCAGCAAGGCAAGCCCGCGGCCCTTCCGGCAGACAATGCCCTTGCCGATCGGCAGGGTATCGAGGGCATTCTGGGCCGGGACGCCCGGCCCCGCATCGCGGGGATAGCGCACGGCGCTGGGGCCATCGTGGCGGAAGCCAGTGGTCAGCATGAGGCGGCACTCGTTCTCGTCGGCGGGCGCCATGATCACCATGTTGGGAACGCAGCGCAGGAAGCTGAGGTCGAAGACGCCGTCGTGGGTGGCGCCGTCGGGGCCCACGATACCGGCGCGGTCGATGGCGAACAGCACCGGCAGGTTCTGCAGGGCGATGTCGTGCACCAGTTGGTCGTAGCCGCGTTGCAAGAAGGTGGAATAGATGGCCACCACCGGCTTCATGCCCTCGCAGGCCATGCCCCCGGCAAGGGTGATGCTGTGTTGCTCGGCGATGCCCACGTCGAAGAAGCGCGCGGGAAAGCGCCGGGCGAATTCCACCATGCCCGAGCCCTCGCACATGGCGGGGGTGATGCCCAGCAGGCGCTCGTCGGCCTCCGCCATGTCGCACAGCCATTCGCCGAAGACCTGGGTATAGGTCTTGCCTTGCGCTGGCTTGTTGCGCATGGCGCCACTGTCCGGGTTGTAGGGGGTGACGCCATGGAAGGCGCAGGGATTGTCCTCGGCGGGCTTGTAGCCCTTGCCCTTCTTGGTGATGACATGGAGAAACTGCGGCCCCTTGAGGGTGTAGAGATTGCGCAGGGTGGTGACCAGGGTATCGATATCATGGCCGTCGACGGGGCCGATATAATTGAAGCCCAGCTCCTCGAACAGGGTGCCGGGGATGACCATGCCCTTCATGTGTTCCTCCGCGCGGCGTGCCAGCTCGGCGACGGGAGGCATGGCGCTGAGCACCTTCTTCCCGCTCTCGCGCATGGTGGAATAGAGCTTGCCGGAGAGCAGCTTGGCCAGATAGTTGGACATGCCGCCCACGTTGGGCGAGATGGACATCTCGTTGTCGTTGAGAATGACCAGCAGATCGGAGTGCACATGGCCGGCGTGGTTGAGGGCCTCGTAGGCCATGCCCGCCGTCATGGCGCCATCGCCGATGATGGCGGCGACGCGGTTGGGCAGGCCCTGCCGCGCAAACGCAATGGACATGCCCAGGGCCGCGCTGATGGAAGTGCTGGAATGTCCCGCTCCGAAGCAGTCGTACTCGCTCTCGCTGCGCTTCAGGAAACCCGAGATGCCGCCTTTCTGGCGGATGCCCGCCATGGCTTCGCGGCGTCCCGTGAGGATCTTGTGGGGATAGCCCTGGTGTCCCACATCCCATACCAGCCGGTCATCCGGGGTGTTGAAGACATAGTGCAGGGCGATGGCAAGTTCCACCGTCCCCAGGCTGGAAGAGAGATGGCCGCCGGTTTCAGCGACGGAATGAATGATGAAGCGGCGCAGCTCATCGGCGAGGCCCCGCAGTTCTGAGCGCGCGAGGGTGCGGAGTTGTTGCGGCGTGTCGATGGTTTCCAGCAACGGATAGCTCTGCGGGGGCGTCATGGATGCGGCCTGGCCTGTGTCTCGGTAATTTGCACGTGAAGGCGCCTCTGATCAATCCAGAGTGAAAGGATATGAGATTCAAGATAGCCAGGGTCAAGGCGCCAATCGCCGCCAATAGCGGGGACTATTGGCATGATTGGGAACGTAGAGTTTGGGTATTCTGAACTCATAGCCGCCGTCATGAATTGATCAGAGGTTCCATATTGTTTGGAGGGGAGTTCGCATCCCCGGTCCCGGCAGGGCTTCTCCGCTCTTCTTTCCGCCCGGTATCCACGAGCGTCCGGCGGCCTGCCCCGATCAAGCATTACATGATAACCCGAAGTGTGGATTCATTGACAGTCTGGGTCCCGCGCCGTACCGGCGGCAGGATGTATTACCTATCCAAATGTTGTGAAAACAAGAGGTTGGGGCAAGGCTTCCGCGTCAGCGGCCGAACAGGCCTTTCACCGCGTCGCGCACGGAGCGCTTCACTTCGCCGGTGACGGCAGACTCAGCCTCGTCACCCGCTTCCCTGGTGATGTCGGAGACAATGTCATTCTCTTCTTCCATGTCTTCCTGGGCGGTGTCCCGCGGGAGGAGGCCTTTCCCTTCGCCAAACATGGCGCCGAAGTCCAGCCTCATGGGCGCATAGTCCGCGGGAGGGGCGAATAGTTCGGGGGGCTGTTTTCCGATCTTGAGCTCGCGCAGTTTCATGGTGATGCTCTGAGGGTTGCCCGCCTCGTCCGTCCCATCGTACACCCATTTGGCCACGATGCCGGAGTCCGTGACCCAATAGGTCGCCGTGCCGCGCTCCTGCGAGCCTTCTTCCCCGACCTGGCCTGTATACTTGGTGGTTTTCAGGCCGGCAATTGTTTCCGTCCCCACCTTTTTGAAATTTTCGGGGGGTTTGCCTTCCAGGCGGAGCGCGGCTTCCTGGCTGATGCCAAAGTCTTCCATCCGGTCCGCGGCCTGGTCCATGGGAAGTTCCAGGTACATTTTCTCATCGGGCATGAGAATCCAACTGGTCCGCTTGTCGAGACGGGTGATTACGGCGATGCTTTGTCCTTCGCTTTCTATCACGAAGCGTTCCTTGTCCCGGGCATGGAAGACGCGCATGACAGCCTCGCCTTCGCTGGTCTGGATAACACGGACCGCGGAATATTCCGCATCTGGATCGAAGATATCGGTGCCGGCGGAAGTCAGGCCGGTATAGAGCAGGCAGATGATGACCACAACAGACAAGAGTATTCTGGTGTGGTGGTAGAGAATGCCTTTCATGATTGTTCCCCCTAATGAAGAAAATACCGGTGGCGGAGATCTGGCCGATAGACCGCATGATAACATGCCATACCGTCCACCTTCATGGTTCATTTCCCGGCGTTCGGGATGTGTTATACACTGGGTCCTCGTTCCCGCACGTTTTCCTGCCTCCTGGCTGATCTTTGATCCTGTGGTTGAATTGTAAGGGGAGTGTGGCTACTCTATCAGGCCTCAATGGCGCGCGGTTGAGAACAGAGATCCTTACAATACAGGGCCCGGAGCCTGCTGGCAGCGTATTTGCGACATGTCATTCCGCCTAAAAATCATCCTCAGCATTCTGCTCGTTCAGGCGCTGATGCTGCTCGTCGTTGTATGGAGCAATTTTCAATTTCTGCGCACCTCCAATGAAGTGGAGCTGAGCAAGCACGCCTTCACCACCTCCACCGTCACCGCCGCCCTCATCAAGCGCCCCGTGCTGGGGGCGGATCTGGCCTCGTTGCGGGGGGTGCTCAACGATATCCTGGTGCAGTCGGAGGCGGACTATATCCGGGTTACCGATGAGCGCGGTGTGATCATGGAGCTGGGAAACCCCGATTCCCTGGCGCGGCCCTTTGCCGAGGATTTCCTGGTGGAGGATGTGGAGGATGGCGTCTTTGATGTAGAGGCGGAGATCACCGACGAGGGCATTGTCATCGGCATGCTGCAAATGGGGTTTTCCACCGATTCCATCGAGAGCGTTATGATTGCCGCGCGGCGCCAGACCGCCACTATCTCGGTCATTGCCATTGTTATCGGTCTGTTGATCGCCATCATGCTGGGAAACTATTTCGCCAGGCAGTTGAAAATGCTGCGCGACGCTACGCGGCGCATCGCGTCCGGCGATGTGGGATACCAGCTTTCGGTCATCGGAGAGGGAGAGCTGGCGCAGACGGCCAGGGCCTTCAATACCATGTCGCGGCGCCTGGCGGCACTGTATTCCGAGAAACAGGCGGCGCTCAACGAAACCAAGGACAAGGCCGCCGAGCTGCGCGAGAGCAAGCGCCGCATCCAGGCCGTGGTGAACAACGCCCTGGACGGCATCATCACCATCGATGAGCAGGGGATCATCGAGTCGTTCAATCCCGCGGCCGAGAAAATGTTCGGCTACGAAGCCGAGGAGGTGATCGGGCAGAACGTCAACATGCTGATGCCGGAGCCGTATCATTCGGAGCACGACCGGTTTCTGCGTGAGTATCTCCTGACCGGAGAGAAAAAGATCATCGGCAAGGGGCGCGAGGTGCTGGGCCGGCGCAAGGATGGCGCGACCTTCACCCTGGAGCTGGATGTCAGCGAAGTGCGCATCGAGGGCGCGAATCTGTTCATCGGAATCGTGCGCGATGTCACGGAGCGCAAACATGCCGAACAGGAACTGAAGAAGGCCCGGGACGCGATTCTGGAATCGTCGCGCAACAAATTCGAGTTCATTGCCAATATTGGCCATGAAATCCGCTCTCCCCTCGACAAGGTGCTGGGGGAGAGCCATGCCCTGCTCGATGCCGGCTTGAATTCCGAGCAGGAAAAACATGTCAGGCAGATCCAGGAAGCCGGCAAGTCCTTGTTGACCATCATCAACGACGTGCTGGATTTCTCCAAGATAGAGGCCGCCAAGCTCAGGCTGGAAGACATCAATTTCGATCTGCAGCGCACCCTTTATTTCGTCACCCAGATGCTGCGCAAGGCGGCCGCCGCCAAGAAGCTCAACCTCGTCTACCTGCTGCCCTGCGATCTGCCCATGTCCCTGCGTGGCGACCCGGCGCGCCTGCGCCAGGTACTGGTCAACCTGGTGGACAATGCCATCAAGTTCACCAGCCGCGGAGAGGTGGTCATCCTGGTGTCCAAGGTGGATGAGTCCGTGGACGGCATCACTCTGCGCTTCGCCGTCCGCGACACCGGAGTGGGGCTCTCCCGGGAAGATCAGCAGCGTATCTTCGAGTCCTTCATGCAGGTGGGCGGAGCTCTGACCCAGCGCTATGGCGGCACGGGTCTGGGTCTGGCCATTTCCAAGCAGCTTGTGGAAATGATGGGCGGAGAGATCGGCGTGGAGAGCACCCAGGGCGTGGGCAGTGAGTTCTGGTTCACGGCCCATTTTACCAAGCGCGCCGAATTGCCGGGGCCGCGCGAAACCAGTTATGGCGAGTTGCGGGACGTGCGCGCGCTGGTCGTCGACGACAGCGAGACGGTGAGAAAGAGCATGCAGCACCTTCTGGAATCCGTGGGCATGCAGGTGCGTGCCGTGGCTGATGGCGCGCGGGCCCTGGAAAAGCTGTGCACGCGGGCTGCCCAGGGCGAGCCATACCAGGTGATGATCTTCAATCGCACCCTGCCGGGCATGTCGGGCCTGCAGTTGGCGCGCACGGTGAACAGTGATGACCGACTGACAGGGGTGCGCATGATCATGCTGACCAGCACCGGCTACCGCGGCGACAGCGAGGAGGTGCGCCGGGTGGGCATACGGGGCTATCTGACCACGCCTGTGCATGAATCCCAATTGCTGGAATGCGTTTCGGCCGTGGTGCAGCTTGAGGAGGATGCCGACCTGCTGATTACCCGTCACAATCTGGCGGCCGGAAAATCGCGGTTTCAGAACAATGTCCTGCTGTTCGAGCCAGACATCAACGACCAGAAGGTCATCTCCGGCATGCTGCAGGCCCTGGACTACAGCGTGTGCGTGGCCTGCAACAAGGCCCAGGCCATCAACGTGGTGCAACGCAAGTATTTCGAGCAGGTGTTCATCAACAGCAATATTACCCGCTCCGATGTCGATGACGTGATCGCCTGCATTCGTTCCAACGAAGAACCGGATCAGCGCACCCGCATCATCGCCCTGCTGCCCGCCCTCAGTACCGCGGACGATATCAGGAAATGCCTGGACATGGGTTTCGACGAGACGCTGGTAAAGCCGGTGGATCAGAAGGCGTTGCGGCACCAACTCGGTATCGGAGACGATGGCAGTGCCTCCGAGCCGGGAGACACTCAGATCTCACCGGGCTGAATCGGGCGCCTTTTCTCCTCACCCCGGCCCCAGAGGAGAGAAGGGGTTGGCTCCTTCGCCCCCTGCGGGAGGCTCGGTGCCGCCAGGGAACCTCTGATCAATTCTGGACCGGATGGATGGCGAGATGAAATGTTCCGGATCAAGGCGAAAAGCGCAGGTAATAGCGCGCTATTGCCAAGCTTTTCAACGCGGAGCCGGGACATTTCAGCCGCCATACGCCGGTTCATGAATTGATCAGAGGTTCCCTGGGCGGTAGAAGGCTCAAATGCGGGGTGTCTAATGATCCTCTTCTTCCTGTCGTAACTGCTCCTTCAGCACCTTGAGGCGCGCCTTGATCTGAGCGTGGCGCAGGCTGTCCTGTTCCACGTCCTTGAGGGCGATCTTGAGCTGGCTGATGGCGGAGGCGGTCTGGCCCACCAGATCGTAGTATTCGGCCAGGGCCTGGTGGGCGGCAATCTCGTTGCCGCTGTCGTTCTCCGCCTGGGCCAGGAGGCTGTAGTACAGAGGGCTCGCCTGTTTTCTCTCTCGCTTGTAATTGCGCAATACACGCGTGGCTTGCGAGGGATTTCCAGTCTGAATGAGGGCGTTGGCGTACAGCAGGGTAAGGGACCTGTTGTTGGGATACAGGGCCAGGTTGTCGCGGAATATGGCCAGGGCCTCGTCCGCGTGGCCGGCGGCCAGCTTGATACGCGCCAGGTGGATCTGGTAGGCGATCCTGTCGGGGTCCTGCCGCGCCAGTTGCGATGTCAGTTCGAAGGCCTTGCCATAGTCACCGGTCTTGAGCAGGGCCAGAGCATAACCATAGCGGGCGGCGGGGGAGGGGCGGGGAGCCTCCTTTTCCATGCGCGCGGCGAAATAGGCCTTGCTGCGCTGCGGATTCTTCTCGGCAAGCACGCGCAGCCGTGCCTTGATAAGGGCGTAGTTGAGGCTTTCCTCGTAGGTGCCCCGGGGAAATTGTTCGGCACGGTTGCGGGTATCGGCGATGCGCGACGTGGTGACGGGGTGGGTGCGCAGGAATTCGAATTGGGGGTTCTCGGGGCCCAGGCTGGCGCGGCGCATGCGGTCAAAGAACAGGGGCATGCGGCGGGGATCGAAGTCGGCATCGGCCAGGATCTGGATGCCGATGCGGTCGGCCTCCTTTTCGTTGGCGCGGGTGAAATTGATCTGGCGCTGAATGCTGCCCGCCGTGGTGGCGGCCAGGGCCGCGGTGCCCATCTGCGCATCCTGGGTGCTGAGGATAAGGGCGGCGAGCAGGGCGGCGGTCATGGGCAGGTTGGTTCTAGAGGCAGCCTCGATAGCGCGCGCGATGTGGCGCTGGGTGACGTGGGCGATTTCATGGGCGACAACGGAGGCCAGCTCGGACTCGGATTCCGTGATAAGAATGAGGCCGCTGTAAATCCCGATGTGGCCGCCGGGGCCGGCAAAGGCGTTGATGACGGGGGAGTCGACGATGAAAAAGGAGAATTCCCGCTCTTTCGAGGCGCCATAGGAGGCAAGGCGGTAGCCCAGGGTCTGGATGTAGTCGTCGATCTCCGGGTCGGTGATGATGTGGACCGAGCGGCGCACGCTGCGCATGAAGGCCTCGCCCATGCGCCGTTCTTCTTCCGTGGAAAGGTAGGCCTGCGCCGTTTCGCCCATGTCTGGAAGGTTCATGTTGGGGTCGGCCCATACGGTTCCCCATGACACGATCAGCGTCAGGATGGCGCCAGTCAGGCGGGTGGAGAGGTATGTCGGCCGGTTCTTGAAAATGGGTCTGTATCCGTGTGAGCCTGAGTCGCGAAAACCTGGCAGTTGATAAATTGCGAGTCCCAACCGTGGATTGGGAAGGTACAAGATACAAGGAACAAGATACAAAAGGCTACTTCCCTAGTGTCCTGTCCTTGTATCTTATCTTACCTGGATCCGTGGGTTCAGGGCGGATGCAGAGCGCGAGATATTGATTTCACAGTGGAATCAAAAAATCTTAGCTTCACTAAGCGGGTATTTTTTGAACCGCTGAGGGATCAAGAGCTTGTGCTCTGCGCCGTCATGAACCCACGGATTCAGGTCTTACACAGTCCCGGTATCCAAAATTGTGCAATGCCTGGATTTATAACAGGATCCTGTTACATCATTGCACAATAATCACGGCCTTGCCTGTAAAACCGTTTTTTACCGTAGGTTCAGACTGTCGGTTCCCTAAATCTCGCCCGCCCGTTTCCATGGCGCCGGGCTGGCGGCGCGCGCCAGCACCGGGCCCAGATACTGCCCTGTATAGGAATGCGCGCAGGCGGCGATTTCCTCCGGGGTGCCGCAGGCGATCACCCTGCCGCCCTTGTCGCCGCCTTCCGGGCCCAGGTCGATGATCCAGTCGGCGGTCTTGATGACATCCAGGTTGTGCTCGATGATCACGATGGTGTTGCCGTGGTCGCGCAGGCGGTGCAACACGCTGAGCAGGTGCTTGATGTCATGGAAGTGCAGGCCCGTCGTGGGCTCGTCCAATATATACAATGTGCGGCCGGTATCGCGTTTTGCAAGTTCCCGGGACAATTTGACGCGCTGCGCCTCGCCGCCCGACAGGGTGGTGGCGTTCTGGCCCAGCTTGATGTAGGGCAGGCCCACGTCCATGAGGGTGGCCAGCTTGCGCGCGATGGCGGGCACGGGGGAGAAGAAGCCGTGGGCCTCTTCCACGGGCATTTCCAGCACCTCGTGGATGTTCTTGCCCTTGTAGGCGATCTCCAGGGTCTCGCGGTTGTAGCGCTTGCCCTTGCAGATGTCGCAGGGGACGTAGATGTCGGGGAGGAAGTGCATCTCCACCTTGATGACGCCGTCACCGCGGCAGGCCTCGCAGCGGCCGCCCTTGACGTTGAAGCTGAAGCGGCCGGGGGTGTAGCCGCGCATGCGCGCCTCGGGGGTGGCCGCGAACAGCTCGCGGATGGGGGTGAACAGGCCCGTGTAGGTGGCGGGGTTGGAGCGCGGCGTGCGCCCGATGGGGCTCTGGTCGATGTTGACCACCTTGTCGAACTGGTCCATGCCCTGGATGTCCGTGAAGGGGGCGGGGATGTCGCCCGCGTCGTAGAGGGTGCGCGCCGCGTGGCGGTAGAGGGTGTCGTTGATGAGGGTGGACTTGCCCGAGCCCGACACGCCCGTCACGCAGGTCATGAGGCCGACGGGGATCTCCACGTCGACGTGATCCAGGTTGTTGCCGCAGGCGCCGGTGATGCGGCAGGTCTCGCCGGGCCGCGGCGCCACGCGCCGCGCCGGGATCTCGATCATCAGGTCGCCGGACAGGTAACGGCCGGTGAGGGAATCGGGATGGGCGGCGATCTCCCCGGGGGTGCCCTGGGCGATGATGCGCCCGCCGTGCACGCCCGCCCCGGGGCCGATGTCCACCACGTGGTCGGCGCTGTGGATGGCGTCCTCGTCGTGCTCCACCACGATGACCGTGTTGCCCAGGTCGCGCAGGTAGGTGAGGGTGTTGAGCAGGCGGGCGTTGTCGCGCTGGTGGAGGCCGATGGAGGGCTCGTCGAGGATGTACATGACGCCCACCAGGCCGGCGCCGATCTGGCTGGCGAGGCGGATGCGCTGGGTCTCGCCGCCGGAGAGGGTATTGGCGGAGCGGTCCAGGGTGAGGTAGTCCAGGCCCACGTTGATGAGGAATTCCAGGCGCTGGGTGATCTCCTTGACGATCTTGCCGGCGATCTGGCCGCGCTTGCCCGCCAGGGAGAGATCATGGAAGAAGGCCATGGCCTGGCCCACGGGCAGGGCGGTGATCTCCGGCAGCACGCGCCCGGCGATGTACACGTGGCGCGCCTCGGTGCACAGGCGGGTGCCCTCGCAGTCGGGGCAGGTGCGGTAGCTGAGGTACTTGGCCAGCTCCTCGCGCACGATGTTGGATTCCGTCTCGCGGTAGCGGCGCTCCATGTTGGGGATGATGCCCTCGAAGGGGTGGCGGCGCGTCCTGCCGCGGCCGCCCTCGCCCTGGTAGTGGAACTCGATGATCTCGTCGCCGCTGCCATAGAGGATGATGTGCCGGAGGTCTTCCGGCAACTGGTTGAAGGGGGTGTCGATGTCGAAGCCGTAATGGGCGGCCAGGCTGTCGAGGAGCTGGGAGTAATAGCTGTTGCGCCGGTCCCAGCCGCGCACCGCGCCGCTGGCCAGCCCCAGTTCGGGGTGCAGCACCACCTGGGCGGGATCGAAGAACTGCATGGCGCCGATGCCGTCGCAGGTGGGGCAGGCGCCGGCGGGATTGTTGAAGGAGAACAGGCGCGGTTCCAGTTCCGTGAGGCTGTAGCCGCAGTGGGGGCAGGCGTACTTGGCGGAGAACACCAGTTCCTCCCGCCCGGGGTCGTCCATGAAGGACACCCGCGCCAGGCCGTCGGCGAGGTGCAGGGTGGTCTCCAGGGATTCGGCGAGGCGCTGCTTGATGTCGGGGCGCACCTTGAGGCGGTCCACGATGACCTCAATGGTGTGCTTCCTCTTGAGGTCCAGTTCCGGCGGCTGTTCCAGCTCCACCACCTCGCCGTCGATGCGCGCGCGAATGAAGCCCTGGCTGCGCAGGTCCTCCAGGATCTTGACGTGTTCCCCCTTGCGCTCCGAGACCACGGGGGCGAGGAGCAGCAGGCGGGTCTCTTCGGGAAGCTGGAGGATGTGGTCCACCATCTGGCTGATGGTCTGGGCCTCCAGGGCCTGGCCGTGCCGGGGGCACCTGGGGACGCCGGCGCGGGCGTACAGCAGGCGCAGGTAGTCGTAGATCTCGGTGACCGTGCCCACGGTGGAGCGCGGGTTGTGGGAGATGGTCTTCTGCTCGATGGAGATGGCCGGCGACAGGCCCTCGATGTGGTCCACGTCCGGCTTCTCCATCATGGACAGGAACTGGCGCGCGTAGCTGGAGAGGGACTCCACGTAGCGCCGCTGGCCCTCGGCGTAGATGGTGTCGAAGGCCAGGGAGGACTTGCCCGAGCCCGACAGGCCCGTGATGACGATGAGCCGGTCGCGGGGCAGGTCGAGATCGACGTTCTTGAGGTTGTGGGTGCGGGCGCCCCGGATGCGTATGGATTCCATCAGCGGATGCCCCTGTTCTGTCTCGGCTTCATCTGAGTTTCTACTGCCTGGGTAACCTGTTAATATACTGCCTTTATCTCTGGCAAAGCAAAACGAATCTGAATATGAATCAGGATGCGATGACGGCGCAGGAGCGTCGTGCGGCCTTTTCCCTGGCTGGTATTTTCTCCTTGAGAATGATGGGCTTGTTCATGATTCTCCCGGTATTTTCGCTGTACGCGGAGACCCTCGGCGAGACCCCGCCCGCGCCCGTCCTCATCGGCCTGGCCATCGGCATCTACGGCCTCACCCAGGCCCTGCTGCAGATCCCCTTCGGCATGCTCTCGGACCGCATCGGGCGCAAGCCGGTGATCATCGGCGGCCTGCTGATTTTCGCCCTGGGCAGCGTGGTGGCGGCCACCGCCGACACCATCGGCGGCATCATTTTCGGGCGCGCCCTGCAGGGCGCCGGGGCCATCGCCGCCGCCGTCATGGCCCTGGCGGCGGATCTCACCCGCGAGGAGCACCGCACCAAGGCCATGGCCATCATCGGCATGAGCATCGGGCTGTCCTTCGCCCTGGCCCTGGCCGTGGGCCCCATACTCAATCACTGGATCAGCGTGCCGGGGATTTTCTGGTTCACGGCCCTGCTGGCCCTGGGCGGCATCGCCCTGCTCCATTTCGGCGTCCCGCGGGTGGTGCACAGCGGCCTGCACCGCGATGCGGAGGCGGTGCCGGCCTTCTTCACCAGCGTCCTCAGGAACAAGGACCTGCTGCGCCTGGACGGCGGCATCTTCCTGCTGCACATGATATTGACCGCCAGTTTCGTGGCGCTGCCCTTCGCGCTGCGGGACCACGCCGGCATCGAGACCGCCCTTCACGGCTATATCTATCTGCCGGTGCTGCTGTTTTCCCTGGTGCTGATGGTGCCCCTGGTGATCATTGCGGAAAAGCACCGCAAGCTGAAGCCGGTGTTCCTGGCGGCCATCGCCCTGATCGGCGTGGCGGAGCTGGATCTGATGCTGTTCCACGACAGCCTGACGGCCATCGTTCTGGCCCTGCTGGTCTTCTTCATCGCCTTCAACGTGCTGGAGGCCCTGCTGCCTTCCCTCATCGTCAAGTACGCACCGCCGGAGAAGAAGGGCACCGCCATGGGCGTCTATTCCACCTCCCAGTTCCTGGGCGCCTTTACAGGCGGCGTGGTGGGTGGCAGCCTGTATGGGGCCTACGGCCTGGCGGGGGTGTTCGGCGCCTGCGCCGTGGCAGCGGTATTATGGGTCTTGCTGGCGCGCAACATGAGTCCGCCGCCCTATCTGGCCAGCCACATGGTCAATGTAGGGGCCATCAGCCCCGCCCGCGCGGCGCTGCTGGAAAGCGAACTCATCCAGATGGACGGCGTGGCGGAAGTCAGCACCATGGTGGACGAGGGGGTGGCCTACCTCAAGATCGACAGCAAGGTGATCGACAAGGCGGCGCTCACGGCCCGGGCACAGGCGATCGCCGGGGCGGATGACGGGCCGCGGGAAGGTATAAACGGCGGAGGTGGCAGTGATGCCGGCGCGGGCGGCAGGGTGGAGCGGGTGGTCGACAGTGATCTTCCGCTGGATGGCGGCAGTCCCGTTTCCGCTGAAGTGGCGGGAGAGTCGCCCGGGAAATAGGGCAGACAACGTTTTTAAGGAGACGAATCATGGCGAGAGGCATCAACAAGGTAATTCTGATCGGCAACCTGGGGCGCGACCCGGAAGTGCGTTACATGCCCAGCGGCTCCGCGGTGACCAACGTTACGGTGGCCACTTCCGAGATCTGGAAGGACAAGCAGACGGGCGAGAAGCAGGAGCGCACCGAGTGGCACAACGTGGTGTTCTTCAACCGTTTGGCGGAGATCGCCGGCGAGTACCTGAAGAAGGGCTCCAAGGTCTATATCGAGGGCAGCCTGCGCACCCGCAAGTGGCAGGACAAGAACACCGGCGCCGACCGCTATACCACGGAGATCGTCGCCAACGAGATGCAGATGCTGGACAGCCGTGGCGGCGCCGAGGCCTATGGCGGCGGCGCGCCTGCCGCGGCGGCCAAGCCCGCGCCCCAGCCGGCCACGGCGGGGGCTGTGGATGATTTCGACGACGATATTCCGTTTTGAATGTGAATGCCGCGTCCCGCCGCCTCATGGGCGGCGGGATGCCGGCATCATTGGGGGTTGTCCAGTCATTGTAGGAATCGCCTGATGCTTCCCCCGTCTCGCCGCGCCCTTGCGAATTCTTCCCGGGGGAATTATTTTATCCGCCTTTTCATGGTCTTAGTTTGTCACTTCAAGACGCCCCAAAAACGCTCTCAAGAATGACCCACCTGTGTCGATAAGCTACTGCCTCCGCCAACGGCGGTCAGTGAGTTCAGCCTAGAAAAACAGGCCTTTTTGACAAAATTATCAACACAAGGCTGTCCGGTTTTACCTGCTGCTCATAGGAATTTTCCTGTCCTCCGCAAGGCCGTGCCCGACGGATGAGGGGAGGTTTGACGGACAGCCCGGGATCATGAGACATCGATGAATTTCAAATCAGTCAGACTTCTTTTTATTGAAAATGACATCCGGGATGTGCGCGTGGTTAGGGAATTGCTGGGGGAAACGGGTGACGGCAAGTTTCAGCTCGAGCACGTGGATCATGTTCCCGCCGCCCTGACGCGCCTGGGCGAGGAGCGCTTCGACGCCGTATTGGTGGACATGTCCCGCGACCGGGGCATAGACCTGGACGCCATCACTCATCTTGGCGAGGCATCGCCCGGGACGGCCATCGTGGTGCTGTGCGACCATTTTGATGAGTCCCTGTCCTTCAAGGTGGCGCAGGCGGGCGCGCAGGATTTCCTGGTGAAATGGCAGGGGGATGGTTTTCTGCTGGCGCGCTCCATCCGTTATGCCATCGAGCACAAAAAAGAAAAAGATCATTTATCGCGCCTGGCCTGCTACGACGGCCTGACGGGACTGATCAACCGCAGCCTGTTCCGGGAACTGCTGGACAAGAACCTGTGCCAGGCGGCGCGCAGGGGCGAGTCCTTCGCCCTGATGTTTCTCGACCTGGATCACTTCAAGGAGATCAACGACACGCTGGGGCACGACATGGGAGACCGCCTGTTGATGCTGGTGGCGCGGCGCCTGCAGGGCTGTGTCCGCACCAATGATGTCATCGCCCGCCTGGGGGGGGACGAATTCACCATCATCCAGGACGGCATCACGGGGCGGGGAGAAGTGGAGACGGTGGCGAACAAGATCATCCATGTCATGAAACAGCCGTTTGTCATTGGCAACCATGTGCTCAACGTGGGAACAAGCCTGGGCATTGCGGTCTATCCCGAGCACGGCGCCGATGCGCTTTCCCTGCTGAAAAACGCCGATACCTCCATGTATTATGCCAAGGAGCAGGGACGGCAGAATTTCCAGTTCTATACTCCGGAGTTACGCACCCGCGCCACGCGGCGCATGGAAATGCAGCGTAATTTGCGCGATGCCCTGGGGCGTGGCGAGATGAAGGTCTTCTATCAGCCCCATTTCCGCCTGAAGGACCGCGAGATCATGGGGTTGACGGCCTGCCTGCGCTGGCAGCCCCAGGGTGAGGAGCGCCTGTTGCCGCCGGAGGCATTCATGCCCCTGGCGGAGGAAACGGGCATGGCCACGGCCCTGGGTGAGTGGCTCATCAACAGCGTCTGCGAGCAGCACCGCGCCTGGCGGGAGGAAGGGCTGCCAGCCATGAGCATCACCGTCAGCCTCACGGCGCGCCAGTTGCGGCAGAGTGTTCTGGTGGATCACATCGCGCGGGCCCTGGACCGCTCCGGCATGGACGCGCGATCTTTCGAGGTGGAGCTGAACGAGGACCTGATGGTGGCATCCACGGACTCGCAGGATTCCGCTCTCGTCCGTCTCAAGGATATCGGCGTGTCCATCGCCATTAACAATTTCGGCTCCGGATCCTTTTCCCTCGACTGCCTGAAGCGCCTGCCCATCGACACGCTCAAGATTGACCGTTCCTTCGTGCGCAACCTGTCCCGCAACCGGGAAGATGCCGCCATCACCGCCGCCATCGTGACCATGGCGCGCTGCCTGCGCATGGGCGTGATCGCCGAGGGGGTGGAGAGCGCCGCGCAATTGGAGGCCCTGCTGGAACAGGGTTGCCACATGGCCCAGGGGGATTTTCTCAGTCCGCCCCTGTCCTCCTGGGAACTGGTGCGTTTGCTCAGGGAGCGTGAAACCGCTTACCTGGAGAAGGCCGGCTGACGCCACTCCCGGCGCGCCGGGCGCGGGTCCCCGCCCGCGTCCAGTGGAGAATCCCGCCGCCGGATGGTAAGGTGAGGGTCCGGAAAAAGGATCGGGAAGGGGCGTTTTGAACAGGCAATTGCGCATCGTCATGGCCCAGCTGGACTTCATGGTGGGCGACATCCGGCGCAACAGCGAAAAAATCGTGGCGGCAAGCCTCCGCGCGCGGGACGAACTGGGGGCCGATTGCATCGTTTTTCCCGAACTGGCCCTGACGGGCTATCCCCCCGAGGATCTGCTGCTGCGCCCCGCCTTCATCACCCGGGTGAATGATGCGCTCGCCGCCCTGTCCCCGCGCATAGAGGGGATACACGCCATTGTCGGCTATCCCCGCGCCGGAGGCGCGGGCCTCCATAACAGTGCCGCGGTGATTCGGGATGGCGCCGTCATTGCCACCTACGACAAGCATCTGCTGCCCAATTACAGTGTGTTCGACGAGAAGCGCTACTTCGTCCCCGGCCGCGAACCGTGCGTGGTGGAAATCGGCGGCGTGCCCGTCGGCATCACCTTGTGCGAGGATATCTGGCAACCGGAACCCGCGTGGCTTGCGCGCGGGGCCGGCGCGCGCCTGCTGGTGAATCTCAACGCCTCGCCCTTTCACGTGGGCAAGGGGCGCGAGCGGGAGGCTGTGGTGGGACGGCGCGGCCGTGAGAACGGCCTGTCCATCGTGTATGTCAACCTGGTGGGAGGGCAGGACGAACTGGTTTTCGATGGCGGCTCCTTCGCGGTGGATGAGGAGGGCCGCACCGTTTGCCGCGCGCGCAGTTTGGAAGAGCATCTGGCTCCCGTCGATTTTCTCCCGCGGGACGGGGGCGCGGTTGCGGCACTGGAGGGCGGGGTGGCGCCCTATCCCGCGCGCGAGGCGGGCATCTACGATGCCCTGGTGCTGGGGGTGCGGGACTACATCGAAAAGAACGGCTTCGCCGGCGTGGTCATCGGCCTGTCCGGCGGCATCGACTCCGCCCTCACCCTGGCCATCGCCGTGGATGCCATTGGCGCGGAAAAGGTGGAGGCAGTGTTGATGCCGTCGCGCTATACAGCGGACATGAGCGTGGAGGACGCGCGGCTGGAGTGCGAATGCCTGGGGGTGGAATATCACGTGATTCCCATCGAGCCCGTGTTCCGCGGCTTTCTGTCCATCCTGGAAGAGGAGTTCGCCGGTGCGCCCGTGGATGCCACGGAAGAGAACATCCAGGCCCGCTGCCGCGGCATCATTCTCATGGCCATCTCCAACAAGAAGGGCAGGATGGTGTTGACCACGGGCAACAAGAGCGAAATGGCGGTGGGCTACGCCACCTTGTACGGCGACATGGCGGGAGGCTTCGCGCCCATCAAGGACGTGCCCAAGACCCTGGTCTACCGCCTGGCGGACTACCGCAACGGCATCGCCCCCGTCATCCCCCGGCGGGTGCTGGAGCGCCCGCCCTCGGCTGAGCTGGCGCCGGACCAGAAGGACGAGGATTCCCTGCCGCCCTATGAGGTTCTGGATCCCATTCTCGAGATGTATATCGAAGAGGACCGTAGCCCGGAAGAGATCGTTGCCGCGGGTTTCGACGAAGAAACCGTGCGGCGCGTGGTGCGCATGGTCAACCGCAACGAGTACAAACGCCGCCAGGCGCCGCCGGGGGTGCGTATCAGCCGCCGCGCCTTCGGCCGCGACCGGCGTTATCCCATTACCTGCGGCTTCGATGAGTCCGGTGATTAGACAACTGTGGTGGGAAGGCGCAAGATACAAGGTACAAGGTACAAGGTGCAAGATACAAGGTACAAGGTACAAGGTGCAAGGTACAAGGTGCAAGGTACAAGGTGCAAGGT
>WGFB01000092.1 GCA_015492435.1 Gammaproteobacteria bacterium
ATCCGCGAGGGTGGCCGCACGGTGGGCGCGGGCGTGGTGTCGAAGATTATCGAGTGAGAACGAGGGGAAAGGTACAAGGGCAAAGGTACAAGGGGCACTCCTCAACCTTGTTCCCTTGTATCTTGTAACTTGTACCTTTTGCCCTGAATTTAAGGAAACAACATGGCAGACAAGAGTCAGAGCATACGCATACGTCTGAAGGCCTTCGATCACCGGCTGATCGACCGTTCCGCGCGCGAGATCGTGGAGACGGCGAAGCGCACCGGCGCGCACGTCAAGGGCCCCATTCCCCTGCCGACGCGCAAGGAGCGTTTCACGGTGCTGATTTCGCCGCACGTGAACAAGGACGCCCGCGATCAGTACGAGATCCGCACGCACAAACGCGTGATGGATATCGTCGATCCCACCGAAAAGACGGTCGATGCCTTGATGAAGCTGGATCTTGCTGCCGGTGTCGATGTGCAGATCAAGCTCAATTAATCCAGGTAGCAGAATTTTATTTTAGAGGTTCAGGAAATGGCGATTGGAGTGGTTGGACGGAAATGTGGGATGACCCGCATCTTCACTGAAGAAGGTGCTGCGATACCCGTCACGGTGATCGAGGTCGAGCCCAACCGTATTGCCCAGATCAAGTCCGTGGATAACGATGGATACCGCGCCCTGCAGGTGACCACGGGTACGCGCCGCGCGTCCCGCGTCACCAAGCCGCTTGCCGGGCATTTTGCCAAGGCCGGGATCGAGGCGGGCAGGGGGCTGTGGGAGTTCCGTCTCGATGAAGGCGAGGGCGAGGACCTGCAGGTCGGTGGCGAGATCAAGGCCGATGTCTTTGCGGCGGGGCAGAAGGTCGATGTGACCGGCGTGACCATCGGCAAGGGTTTTGCCGGCACCGTCAAGCGGCACAACTTCTCGACCCAGGATGCGACCCATGGTAACTCCCTGTCCCATCGCGCGCCGGGCTCCATCGGGCAGAACCAGACGCCGGGCCGTGTGTTCAAGGGTAAGAAAATGTCGGGTCACATGGGCAACGTGAAGTGCAGCGTGCAGAATCTGGAAGTGGTGCGCGTGGATACCGAGCGCAATCTGATCATGGTAAAGGGGGCCGTTCCCGGCTCCGCGGGCGGGGATGTGATCGTGCGCCCCGCGGTCAAGGCCCGATGAGGTGAGCGTGATGCAACTGAATATGATTACAGCTACGGGAGAGTCCGCGGCCGGCGCGCTGGAAGTGTCCGACCTCGTTTTCGGCAGCGCCTTCAACGAGCCGCTCGTGCATCAGGCGGTGACGGCCTATCTGGCCGGCGGCCGCGCGGGCACCCGCGCGCAGAAGACGCGCGCCCAGGTCAGCGGCGGTGGCGCCAAGCCCTGGCGTCAGAAAGGCACGGGCCGGGCCCGGGCGGGCACCAGCCGCAGTCCCATATGGCGTGGAGGCGGCAAGGCCTTCGCCGCGGTCCCCGCCAACCATGCGCAGAAGCTCAACAAGAAAATGTACCGCGCCGCCATGCGCTCCATTTTCTCCGAACTCAACCGCCTGGAGCGCCTGGTCGTGGTGGATGCATTTGCCGCGGAGACCGAGAAGACCCGGGAGATGGTGGCCAGGCTCAAGGCCCTGGGGCTTGAGGATGTCGCCATTGTCTGCGTGGATCCGGACGACAAGCTCTATCTGTCCGTGCGCAATCTGCACTGGGCCGAAGTGGTGGATGTGGACGCCATAGACCCCGTGACCCTGCTGCGGCGAGAGAAGGTATTGATCACCGCTGATGCGGTGAAGAAACTCGAGGAGCGTTTGGGATGAACCAGGAGCGTTTGTTGAAAATATTGCTGGCGCCGCACGTATCCGAGAAGGCAACCATGGCGGCCGAAAATCACAGGCAGTTTGTGTTCCAGGTGGCCCCTGACGCAACCAAGCCCGAGATCAAGGCGGCCGTCGAGCAACTTTTCGAGGTCGAGGTCGCCGGTGTGCAGATCGTCAATCAGAAGGGCAAGCGCAAGCGTTTCGGCGCCAACATGGGCAGGCGCAATAATCTCAAGAAAGCCTATGTGGCGCTGAAACCGGGCTTCGATATCGATTTCATGGGCGCCCAGTAACAAACGGATCGAGGAATATCAGGGTTAGTAAGATGGCTATCGTTAAAGCAAAACCAACATCCCCGGGGCGCCGCTTCGTCGTCAGGATCACCAACCCGGATCTGCATAAGGGACGTCCTCATGCGCCCCTGGTGGAAGGCCAGTCCCGCAAGGGCGGCCGTAACAATCAGGGCCGCATCACCACCCGTCATCAGGGTGGCGGGCACAAGCAGCACTACCGGATCATCGACTTCAAGCGCAGCAAGCGGGATATCCCCGGCCGCGTCGAGCGCCTGGAATACGATCCCAACCGCAGTGCGCACATTGCCCTGGTGCTGTACGCGGACGGCGAACGCCGCTATATCATACAGCCCAAGGGCATCAAGGCGGGTGATGAGGTGATCGCCGCCAACAATGCCCCTATCAAGGCGGGAAACAATCTGCCCATGCGCAATATCCCGGTGGGTACCGTGGTCCACTGCGTGGAGTTGAAGCCTGGCAAGGGCGCGCAGATTGCGCGCAGCGCCGGCACCTCCGTGCAACTGGTGGCCAAGGAAGGGCCGCACGCCATTCTGCGCCTGCGCTCGGGTGAGATGCGCAAGGTGCTGGTCGATTGCCGCGCCACCATCGGCGAGGTCGGCAACAGCGCCCATGCCCTGCGTTCCCTGGGCAAGGCGGGCGCGGCCAGATGGCGCGGCGTGCGCCCCACCGTGCGCGGTGTGGCCATGAATCCCGTCGATCACCCCCATGGCGGCGGTGAGGGGCGCACCTCCGGTGGCCGCCACCCGGTCAGCCCCTGGGGCATGCCGACCAAGGGATACAAGACGCGCAAGGTCAAGCGCACCAACAAGCTTATCGTGCGCCGCCGCAAGTCGAAGTCATGAGCAGATAACGCTAATCAGAAGGATAAAAGAGGTTAATCAATGCCGCGTTCAGTGAAAAAAGGCCCGTTTGTCGATCTCCACCTGGCCCGGAAGGTGGAGCAGGCGGTTGCCGCCAACAGCAGGAAGCCGATCAAGACCTGGTCGCGCCGTTCCATGGTTGTCCCCGAGATGGTGGGCCTGACCATCGCTGTTCATAATGGCAGGCAGCATGTGCCCGTTTTGATTTCTGAAAACATGGTGGGACACAAGCTGGGTGAATTCGCCATGACCCGCACGTTCAAGGGCCATGCAGGTGACAAAAAGGCTAAATAGAAGGGCTTGAGATGGAAGTTTCAGCAAAGCGTAAGTACGCGAATATTTCAGCACAGAAGTGCCGCCTGGTGGCGGACCAGATCCGTGGCCTGCCGGTCGAGAGCGCTCTCAACCTGTTGAGCTTCAGCCCCAAGAAGGGCGCCGGCCTGGTGAAGAAGGTGCTGGAATCGGCCATTGCCAATGCCGAGCACAATGAAGGCGCCGATATCGATGAACTCAAGGTGTCGCGGGTTTTCGTCGACGAGGGGCCGGTGTTCAAGCGCTTCCGCGCCCGCGCGCGTGGCCGCGCCAACAGGATTCTGAAACGTACCAGCCACATCACCGTGGCCGTCAGTGACAACTAAACAGAGAGTATCAGGAGCATGGGTCAAAAAGTACATCCAACCGGTATCAGGCTGGGCATCGTCAAAGACTGGACCTCCAAGTGGTATGCCGGTTCCGGTAGCTACGCAGACAACCTGTACACCGACCTGAAGGTGCGCGAGTATCTGCGCAAGAAGCTGGCCCAGGCCTCTGTCAGCCGCATTCAGATCGAGCGCCCCGCGCGCACGGCCCATATCACCATCCGCACGGCCCGTCCCGGCATGGTCATCGGCAAGAAGGGCGAGGATATCGAGTCCCTGCGCAAGGAAGTCACCAGCATGATGGGAGTGCCCGTACATATCAATATCGAGGAGATCCGCAAGCCGGAGCTGGACGCGCAACTGGTGGCGGAAAGCATTGCGCAGCAGATAGAGCGGCGCATCATGTACCGCCGCGCCATGAAGCGTGCCGTGACCAATACCATGCGCATCGGCGCGCAAGGCATCAAGGTCAACGTGGCGGGCCGCCTCAACGGAGCAGAGATCGCGCGCAGCGAGTGGTACCGGGAAGGCCGTGTGCCCTTGCACACCCTGAGGGCTGATATCGACTATGGCTTTGCCGAGGCGAACACCACCTCCGGCGTTATCGGCATCAAGGTCTGGGTCTTCAAGGGGGAGATATTCGAGGACCCGCTGCTGGGGGATGCGGACAGCGCCGACAAGGCCGAAGCCAGCTAAGAGGAGTGCATAGATATGCTTCAGCCAAAGAAGACCAAATACAGAAAACAGCACAAGGGGCGCAACCGCGGCCTGGCCACGACGGGCAACCGGGTCAGTTTCGGCGAGTTCGGCCTCAAGGCGGTTGGCCGCGGGCGCATCACCGCCCGCCAGATCGAGGCGGCGAGGCGCGCCATGACCCGCCATATCAAGCGAGGCGGCAAGATCTGGATCCGGGTGTTCCCGGACAAGCCCATCACCAAGAAGCCCATCGAAGTACGCCAGGGGAAGGGCAAGGGTAATGTGGAATACTGGGTGGCGCTGACGCAGCCCGGCCGCGTGCTCTACGAAATGGAAGGCGTTTCCGAGGAGGTGGCACGTGAAGCCTTCCGCCTGGCCGCGGCCAAGCTGCCCGTCAAGACGACATTTGTTACGCGGAATATCATGTGATGAAAGCGAAAGAGCTCAGAGAGAAGACGATTCCGGAACTGCGCGAAGAACTGGCCGAACTCCTGCGCGAGCAGTTCAACCTGCGCATGCAGAAGGGTACCGGGCAGCTTTCCCAGGCACACAAGCTCAAGATGGTGCGCCGCGACATCGCGCGCGTCTATACCATTATCAACGAAAAGAAGAGGATGAGTGAGGCATCATGAGTGAACAAGGCAAATCGGTGCGCACGGTGATCGGCAGTGTTGTCAGCAACAAGATGGACAAGACCGTGACTGTCAGGATCGAGCGCAAGGTGCCTCATCCCGTCTACAAGAAGTACGTCAGGCGCTCGACCAAGATCCATGCCCATGACGAGAACAACGAGTGCAAGATCGGCGACGTGGTGCTGGTGGAAGAATGCCGTCCCCTGTCCAAGACCAAGTCGTGGCGGCTGGTGAAGGTACTGGAAACAGCGGCTTGAACGAATACTGAAGAATTCTGGAGATAAACGATGATACAGATGCAATCGAAACTGGAGGTGGCTGACAACAGCGGTGCGCGCCAGTTGATGTGTATCAAGGTGCTGGGCGGATCCAAGCGCCGCTATGCCAACATCGGTGACATCATCAAGGTGAGTGTCAAGGAAGCCATTCCGCGCGGCAAGGTCAAGAAGGGCGAAGTCTACAATGCCGTGGTGGTGCGCACCCGCAAGGGTGTGCGCAGGCCCGACGGGTCCCTGATCCGCTTCGACAGCAATGCGGCCGTGCTGCTCAACAACCAGAAGCAGCCCATTGGCACCCGCATCTTCGGGCCCGTGACCCGCGAATTGCGCACCGAGCAGTTCATGAAGATCATTTCACTGGCTCCGGAAGTGCTTTGAGAACACAGTTGAAGAATCTGGATTGTAAAGTCATGAAAAAATTCCGACAGAATGATGATGTGATCGTGATTGCCGGCAAGGACAAGGGCAAGCGCGGCATGATCGTGCGAGTGTGCCCTGATGACCGGCTGGTCGTCGAAAACGTCAACATGGTCAAGCGCCATACCAAGCCCAACCCCGCGCAGAACGCGCCGGGCGGCATCATCGAGAAGGAAATGCCCATTCATCAATCCAACGTGGCGCATTTCAATCCGGTCACCAAGAAGGCCGACCGCGTTGGTTTCCGGACGTTGGAGGATGGCCGCAAGGTGCGTTATTTCAAGTCCAATAACGAAGTACTGGATATTTGATTCAGCCAGGATCTAATACAGAGTTGGGAAAATGACAAGACTTCAGGAACATTATCAGGAGAAGGTCGTGCCGGCGCTGATGGAGAAATTCTCCTACAAGAGCGTCATGCAGGTGCCGCGCATCACCAAGATCACCCTCAACATGGGGCTGGGCGAGGCGGTTGGAGACAAGAAGGTGATCGAGCACGCCATGTCCGACCTGGCGAAGATCTCGGGCCAGAAACCCATTGTCACCAAGGCGCGCAAGTCCATCGCCGGCTTCAAGATCCGCGACGGCTGGCCCATCGGCAGCAAGGTGACCCTGCGCCGCGAGCGCATGTATGAATTTCTCGACCGCTTGGTGAATGTGGCCATTCCGCGCATCCGCGACTTCCGTGGCCTGAGCGCCAAGGCTTTCGACGGCCGCGGCAACTACAGCATGGGCGTGCGCGAGCAGATCATTTTTCCCGAGATCGAGTATGACAAGATCGATGCCCTGCGCGGGCTGGACATCACCATTACCACCAGCGCCAGGACCGACGAGGAAGGCCGCGCGCTGCTCCAGGCCTTCAATTTTCCATTCAGAAATTAAGGAAGGGTTATGGCAAAAGTTTCCATGATTAATCGCGAGATCAAGCGCCGGCGCACGGTGGAGAAATACGCCGCCGTTCGCGCCGAACTCAAGCGCAAGCTGAAGCAGGCGGACCTGGACGAGGAAGAGCGCGCGGCGCTGTGGCGCAAGTTTCACTCATTGCCACGGGACGCCAGCCCCTGCCGCCTGCGCAACCGCTGCCGCCTGAGCGGGCGGCCTCATGGCTATTACCGCAAGTTTGGACTGTCGCGCAACAAATTGCGCGAAGCCGCCATGCGTGGTGATGTGCCCGGGCTGGTCAAGGCAAGCTGGTAGGCTGCCGCGGACAGATAGAGAAAAGACAACTGGGAAGGCAAGACTTATGAGTATGAATGATCCCGTTGCGGACATGCTGACGCGAATCCGCAATGCGCAGGCAACGGAGAAGGCGACGGTCAGCATGCCCTCGTCCAGGCTCAAGCTGGCGATTGCCGGGGTTCTGAAGGAAGAGGGTTACATCACGGATTTCTCGGTCGATGGCGGCGGGAAGAAGCCTCAGCTCACCATCACCTTGAAATATTACCAGGGACAGCCCGTCATCGAGCAGATCAAGCGCGTCAGCCGTCCCGGGCTGCGCGCCTACCGCGGCGCGTCCGATCTGCCGCGGGTCAACAACGGGCTTGGGGTCGCCATCGTTTCCACCTCGAACGGGGTCATGACAGACAGGGCCGCGCGCGCCGCTGGGATTGGCGGAGAAGTGATTTGCATTGTTTCCTAAACGAAGAACAGAATTATGTCCAGAGTCGCTAAAAAACCGGTTACGATCCCTGCATCCGTGGAGGTGAAGATCGATGGTGACGCCATTGAGGTCAAGGGCGCCAAGGGTGTGCTGCAGACCCGTATTCATGATGCGGTGGAGATCAGGCATGAAGACGGCGCGTTGACGTTCGCCGCGCGCAACGGCAGCAAGCAGGCCAATGCCATGGCGGGCACCATGCGCGCCCTGGTAAACAACATGGTGACCGGCGTGAGCACGGGTTTCGAAAAGAGGCTGACCCTGGTGGGGGTGGGCTACCGCGCCCAGATGCAGGGCAAGGATCTCAATCTGACCCTGGGTTTTTCCCATCCTGTCAATCATCCCATACCTGACGGGATCTCGGTGGAACTGCCCAGCCAGAACGAGGTGGTGATCAAAGGGGTCGACAAGCAGGTGGTCGGTCAGGTTGCCGCGAAAATCAGGGCATACAGGCCACCCGAGCCCTACAAGGGCAAGGGTATCCGTTACAGCGATGAGGTCATCGTGCGTAAAGAGGCCAAGAAGAAATAAAGGAAGGTGTTGAGTTGGACAAGAAACAGACACGTTTGCGCAGGGCAAGAAAGACCCGCGCCAAGATCCGTGAACTGGGCGTGCACCGCCTGAGCGTCTACCGCACGCCGCGGCACATTTATGCGCAGGTCATCGACCCATCCGGGGCCTCGGTGGTGGCCAGCGCCTCGACCCTGGATGCCGGCCTCAAGGCGGAGATCGAGGGCTATACGGGCAATATCAAGGCCGCCGCGGCTGTCGGCAAGCTGATCGCCGAGCGTGCCAAGGCCGCCGGGCTGGCGCGGGTGGCATTCGACCGCTCCGGGTTCAAGTATCATGGACGCGTCAAGGCCCTGGCGGAGGCGGCGCGTGAAAACGGTCTCGAATTTTAGGACAGGACAATGGCCAGATTAGACGTGAACGACAACGGGGAAGAACTGCAGGAAAAACTGGTCGCCGTCAGGCGTGTCGCCAAGGTGGTCAAGGGCGGGCGCCAGTTCGGTTTTTCAGCGCTGGCCGTGGTCGGCGACGGCGCCGGCAAGGTGGGTTTTGGCAGCGGCAAGGCGCGCGAGGTGCCGGCCGCCATCCAGAAGGCCATGGAAGAGGCGCGCAGGAATATGATCAGCGTGGCCCTGACGGAGAATACCCTGCAGTATCCCATTACGGCATCCCATGGCGCCGCCAAGGTATTCATGCAGCCGGCCACGCCGGGTACCGGCATCATCGCCGGGGGCGCCATGCGCGCCGTCTTCGAGGTTCTGGGAATCCAGAACGTACTGGCCAAGTGCATCGGCTCCAGCAATCCGGTCAATGTGGTGAGGGCGACCATCAAGGGCTTGCAGGGCATGGCCAGCCCCGAGACCGTCGCCGCCAAGCGTGGAAAAACCGTGAAGGAAATCCTGGAGTAAGACAATGGCCGCAAACAAGCAACTGAAAGTCACCCTGGTGCGCAGCCCTCACCGCCGCATGGCCTCTCACAAGGCCTGCGTCAGCGGCCTAGGCCTGCGCCGCATGCACCAGACCGTGGTGGTCGAGGACACGCCGTGTAATCGCGGCATGATCAATAAAGTTTCATACATGCTAAGTGTCGAGGAAGTCTGAAATGCGCTTAAACACGCTCAAGCCAGCAGAAGGCGCCCGGAGTGTCCGCAAGCGGGTCGGCCGTGGTATCGGTACCGGCCTGGGCAAAACCTGCGGCCGTGGCCACAAGGGGCAGCGTTCCCGCTCGGGTGGCTATCACAAGGTCGGCTTCGAGGGCGGCCAGATGCCCTTGCAGCGCCGCCTGCCCAAGATCGGCTTCACCTCGCGCCGCAGTCTCAAGACCACGGAAGTGCGCCTGCATGAGCTGGCGGGCATCGATGCCGAGGTAATCGACCTTGCGGCGCTCAAGCAGGCCAATATCGTGGGCAAGCACATCACGCGCGCCAAGGTCATTCTGTCCGGCAGCATCGACAAGGCCGTGACCCTGCGTGGCCTGGGCGTCACCCGGGGGGCGCGCGCCGCCATTGAAGCCGCTGGCGGCAAGTTGATCGAGGACTGAGACCGTGGCCCTCGGCAAGCCAGGCGTGGCGGGAGCGGGACTTGGCGGGCTGGGCGGCCTGAGCGAGCTGAAGCGCCGTCTGCTGTTCGTGCTCGGCGCCTTGCTGGTGTTCCGTATCGGTACCTTCATTCCCGTGCCGGGCATCGATCCGCAGGCCCTGGCGGCCCTGTTCGAGCAGCAGCGCGGCACCATCATCGACATGTTCAACATGTTTTCAGGCGGCGCGCTGGGCCGCTTGTCGCTGTTCGCCCTCAGCGTCATGCCCTACATCTCCGCGTCCATCATCCTGCAGTTGCTCACGGCGGTGCATCCCAAGCTGGAGCAGCTCAAAAAGGAAGGCGAATCGGGACGCCGCAAGATCTCCCAGTACACCCGTTACCTGACGGTGGTGCTGGCCACCTTCCAGGCCATGGGCATCGCCATCGCCCTGGAGGGGCAGACCATCGGCGCGGTGCCTGTGGTGATCGATCCGGGCTGGGCGTTCCGCATCACCGCGGTTGTGTCCCTGGTGTCGGGCACCATGTTCCTCATGTGGCTGGGCGAGCAGGTGACGGAGCGGGGCGTGGGTAACGGTATCTCCATTATCATATTCGCCGGCATCGTGGTGGGGCTGCCCTCCGCCGTGGGCGGCACCCTGGAACTGGCGCGCACGGGAGAGCTGCATGCCATGACCGTGCTGTTCCTGATCGTGCTGGCCATCGCGGTGACCGCCTTCGTGGTTTTCGTGGAGCGGGGCCAGCGGCGTATTACGGTGAACTATGCCAAGCGCCAGCAGGGGCGGCGCATGTATGCCGGGCAGACGAGCCACCTGCCTCTCAAGCTCAACATGGCGGGGGTCATTCCCCCCATTTTCGCCTCGGCCATTATTCTCTTTCCCAGCACCATCGCCGGCTGGTTCGGCAATGCCGAGGGCATGGGCTGGCTGAGTGACATCGCCACCATGCTGTCGCCCGGGCAGCCCGTATATGTATTGTTCTTTGCCATCGCCATTATCTTTTTCTGCTTTTTTTACACGGCGCTGCAGTTCAATCCCAATGAAACGGCGGAGAATCTGAAGAAGTCGGGCGCGTTCATCCCGGGGATCCGGCCCGGGGCGCAGACGGCCAAGTACATCGACGCGGTGATGACGCGCCTGACCATGGTGGGCGCCATCTACATCACGGCCGTGTGCCTGCTGCCGGAGTTCCTGATCATCTACTGGAACGTGCCCTTCTATTTCGGCGGCACCTCGATTCTCATCATCGTGGTGGTGACCATGGATTTCATGGCCCAGGTGCAGGCGCATCTGATGTCCCATCAGTACGACAGCCTGATGAAGAAGGCCAACCTGAAGGGGCGCTAGAATAGGGTATCCGGGATCGTTTGGGATCAGCTCGCAGTTTTTGGAGAAGACACATGAAAGTACGTGCATCAGTCAAGAAAATCTGCCGCAACTGCAAGATTATCCGCCGCAAGGGCGTGGTCAGGGTGATCTGCAAGGATGGCCGGCACAAGCAGCGACAGGGCTGAGTCAGCGGCGCGCCCACGGTGGCATGGAGCCCCGCGGGACAGTTATTGATTTCTTTGTATCGAAGACATACAATTGACCGTTTTCGCGGATCATGAAGAATATGGGAGTATAGAATAGATGGCCCGTCTTGCAGGCATCAATATACCGGTCAACAAGCACACGGTCATTGCCTTGACCTCGATTTACGGCATCGGCCCCTCGCGCGCGCGCGATATCTGCAATGCCGCGAATGTCGATCCGGCGACCAAGGTGAGGGATCTGGCGGAGCCCGATCTGGAGGCGCTGCGCGCCGAAATCGGCAAGTATACCGTGGAAGGCGATCTGCGCCGCGAAGTGACCATGAACATCAAGCGCCTGATGGACCTGGGCTGCTACCGGGGCATCCGCCACCGCCGCGGGCTTCCCCTGCGCGGCCAGCGCACCAAGACCAATGCCCGCACCCGCAAGGGACCACGCAGGCCCATCAAGCGATGATCCCGGTTTAATCAAACAACATCAGAAACGAAATCATGGCGAAAGGCAGCACGAGAACACGCAAAAAGGTGAAGAAGAATGTCGTGGATGGCGTCGCGCACATCCACGCCTCATTCAACAACACCATCATCACCATCACCGACCGCCAGGGCAATACCCTGGCGTGGGCATCCGCGGGAGGGTCCGGCTTCAAGGGCTCGCGCAAGAGCACGCCCTTTGCCGCCCAGGTCGCGGCCGAGAAGGCCTGCAACGTGGTCAAGGAATTTGGCATGAAAAACATGGATGTCATGGTCAAGGGCCCGGGACCGGGCCGCGACTCGGCCGTGCGCGCCCTGAACAACGCGGGATTCAAGATCAACAGTATTGCAGACGTGACGCCCATTCCGCACAACGGGTGTCGCCCGCCGAAAAAGCGGCGTGTTTAAGAGATAGAGGATAGACGTGGCTAAATATACCGATGCAAAATGCCGCCTGTGCCGGCGTCAGGGAGAAAAGCTGTTTCTCAAGGGAGAAAAATGCTACACCGCCAAGTGCGCCATTGAAAAGCGCGCTTTCCCGCCGGGTCAGCACGGCAAGCGCCGTACCCGTCTCACGGACTATGCCATCCAGTTGCGCGAGAAGCAGAAGGTGCGCCGCATCTATGGCGTTCTGGAAAAGCAGTTCCGACGCTACTATCAGGAAGCGGACCGGCGCAAGGGCTCCACGGGCGAGAACCTGCTGGCCCTGCTGGAATGCCGCCTTGACAATGTGATCTACAGGATGGGGATCGGGGCTTCCCGCAGCGAGGCCCGGCAGTTGGTGCGCCACAACGCCATCACCGTCAATGGAAAGAAGGTGAACATTCCCAGCTACCAGGTCAAGCCCAATGATGTGATCGCGGTCAAGGAAGAAGCGAGGAAACAGCTCCGTATTCAGGCTTCGGTGGAATTTGCCCAGCAGCAGGGACTCAGCGAATGGCTGGACTTCGATCCCAGCAAGATGGAGGGCGTGTTCAAGGCCGTTCCGGAGCGCGGCGACCTGCCCGCCGAGATCAACGAGAACCTGATCGTTGAGTTGTATTCGAAGTAAACGGGTTAATTGTCGATATTAACCAACTGCCCCACAGCAGAGAGGAAATCCTATGAAGGGCTCAGCAAAAGAGTTGTTGAAACCAAACATCATTGATGTGCAGGTTATATCCAACACCCATGCCAAGGTCAGCATGGAGCCGCTGGAGCGCGGTTTCGGCCATACCCTGGGCAATGCACTGCGCCGCATTCTGTTGTCCTCCATCTCCGGCTGCGCCGTCACCGAGGTGGAAATCGAGGGCGTGTTGCACGAGTACACCACCATCGAGGGCGTGCAGGAGGACGTCATCGATATCCTGCTCAATCTCAAGAATCTTTCCGTGCGCATGGACGGACTGGACGAGGCCACCCTGACCCTGAAAAAGAAGGGGCCGGGGGCGGTGCGCGCCAGCGATATCGAGCTGACCAGCGATGTTGAGATCATCAATCCCGATCTGGTGATCGCCAACCTTACCGAGGCGGGCGAACTCAACATGGTGCTCAAGGTTGAGCGCGGCCGCGGCTATCAACCGGCCACCCTGCGCAAACAGGCCGACGACGAGAGCCGCCCCATCGGGCGCCTGGTGCTGGATGCCTCTTTCAGTCCCATCCGCCGCGTCAGCTATACCATCGACACGGCCCGCGTGGAACAGCGTACCGACCTGGACAAGCTGATCATCGACTTGGAGACCAATGGCAGCGTCGATCCGGAGGAGTCCATTCGCGCCGCCGCCACCATCCTGCAGGATCAGTTGTCCATCTTCGTCAAGCTGGAAACCACCGAGGAGGCCGAGCCCGAGGAGGAAGAGGCGGAGATCGATCCCATCCTGCTGCGCCCGGTGGACGACCTGGAGCTGACCGTGCGTTCGGCCAACTGCCTCAAGGCGGAAAACATCTATTACATCGGTGACCTGATCCAGCGCACCGAGGTGGAGCTGCTGAAGACCCCCAATCTGGGCAAGAAGTCCCTCACAGAGATCAAGGACATCCTGGCATCCCACAGCCTGTCCCTGGGCATGCGCCTGGAAAACTGGCCGCCGCCCAGCCTCAAGCGCAAGGAAGGGGACAACGAGAAGGAAATGGCCTCGGCCTGAGGCGGAACCGGAACCCGCAAGCCGACAATACGTTAGGAATCGAACATCATGCGTCATCGCAACAGTGGAAGAAAACTGAACCGCACCAGCAGCCACCGCAAGGCCATGTTCAAGAACATGGCGGCCTCGCTGGTGCATCAAGAAGTCATCAAAACCACCTTGCCCAAGGCGAAGGAACTGCGCCGCGTGGTCGAGCCGCTGATCACCCTGTCCAAGACGGATTCGGTGGCCAAGCGCCGCCTGGCCTTTGCCCGCATCCGCGACCGGGAAGCCGTGGGCAAGCTGTTCAACGAACTGGGCCCCCGCTACAAGGAGCGTCCGGGCGGTTATCTGCGCATCCTCAAGTGCGGCTACCGCAAGGGGGACAACGCCCCCATGGCCCTGGTCGAACTGGTCGACAGGCCGGTTGCGGAGCCTGCTGAATAACATGAAGAAAACCGGGCATTGCCCGGTTTTCTGCTTCTGACGCCGTGATCGTCCTGTTTACGGATTTTGGCCTGGAGGGCCCTTATCTGGGGCAGGTGAAGGCCGTGTTGCTGCAGGAAGCCCCCCATGTTCCCGTCATCGATCTTTTCGCCAATGCGCCCGCGTGCAATCCCCGCGCAGCGGCCTATCTGCTCCATGCCTACGCGCGGGAGTTTCCCTCAGGGACGGTGTTTCTGTGCGTCGTGGATCCCGGGGTGGGCAGCCGCGAGCGGCGCCCGGTGGTGGTGCGCGCGGGCGGGCACTGTTTCGTGGGGCCGCATAACGGCTTGTTCAACCGCGTGGCGCGGGACGCAGGGGACGCGCAATGGCGGGAGATCCTGTGGCGCCCCCCGCGCCTGTCGGCCACCTTTCATGGCCGGGACCTGTTCGCTCCCGTGGCGGCGCGCCTTGCCCGCGGCGACCTTCCCGATGGGATGCTGGGCGCTCCCTTCGCGCCCGGTCCCGATGACTGGCCCGAAGATCTCGCCGAGGTGATCTATATCGACCGCTTCGGGAATGCCATGACCGGCATCGGGGCCGGCCGGCTGGGCGGGGATGTGAGGCTGGTTGTCAAAAACCGCCAGATTGCATATGCTCATCACTATGCCGAAGTGCCACGGGGGGAGGCCTTCTGGTACCGCAACGCCAATGGACTGGTCGAGATTGCCGTCAACTGTGGCAACGCCGCGCGCGTGCTGGGACTGGGCATCGGCGATCCCGTATCATACTGAAACCTGAATCCGTGGGTTCAGGGCGGATGCAGCGCTTGGCCTGCGCGCCGCCATGAACCCACGCATTCAGGTGAAAAATAAAAACAATATATCTGGTCAAAGAATGGCGGAGAAAGGGTTGCTTGCAAGCGCGGGGAGCGCGGCGCCATGCCACAAGGTGTGTCCTGGGTCGTGGGACTTCAAACATCCTGGGTCCGGCGCGCGTGGCGATCTGAGGCCCGCGGGGAACGGCTGACAGCTCATGACCAACATACTCAATCGCTGGTACAGGAAATATTTTTCCGACCCGGAAGGCGTCATCCTCGCCATTCTGCTGCTGCTGGGATTTGCCATCGTCATCTTTCTGGGCAATATCCTGGCCCCCCTGCTCGCCAGCGTGGTGCTGGCCTATCTGCTGGAAGGCCTGGTGGGCTTTCTGGAGTCTCACAACGTGCGGCGCATGGTCGCGGTCATGATGGTCTTCATTCCGTTTCTGGCCTTTCTGGCCTTCCTGCTGCTGGGGCTGCTGCCCCTGCTCACGGGACAGGTCAAGGAGCTGGTGCAGGAATTGCCCAACATGATCGCCAAGGGCCAGCAGTTGCTGCTGCAACTGCCCGAGCGGCACCCCAATTTCATTTCGGAGTCCCAGGTGGAGGAGTTCATGGCCTCCATGCGTTCCACCGTCGGCGCCCTGGGCCAGAACGTGCTGTCCATTTCCCTGGCCTCCATATCCGGCCTGTTTACCTTGCTGGTCTACCTGATCCTGGTGCCGGTGCTGATCTTCTTCTTTCTCAAGGACAAGCAATTGATTCTGGAATGGATGTCCAACTATCTGCCCCGCGAGCGCGCCCTGGCCATTCGCATATGGGAAGAGATGAACCAGCAGATCGGCAATTATGTGCGCGGCAAGTTTACCGAGATTCTCATCGTGGGCGTGGTTTCATACATCGTCTTCATGATCATGGGGCTCAACTACGCCATGTTGCTGGGGGCGCTGGTGGGACTGTCGGTCATCGTGCCCTATATCGGGGCCATCGCGGTGACTTTCCCTATCGCCATCATCGCCTATTTCCAGTGGGGCTGGGGCTCCGAATTCGCCTATCTCATGGCCGCCTACGCCATCATCCAGGCCGTGGACGGCAATATTCTGGTGCCCTGGCTGTTTTCCGAGGCCGTCAACCTGCATCCCGTGGCCATCATCACCGCCATCCTGGTATTCGGCGGGATATGGGGGTTCTGGGGCGTGTTCTTCGCCATTCCGCTGGCCACCCTGGTGAAGGCGGTGATGAACGCCTGGCCACGCAACGAAGTGCAGTGGCAGGATGAGGAGGAGCCGCCACCGCCTTCCAGGAAGGCCGCGGGCGGCGGCCTCAGTTGAGGGCCTTACAGGCCTCCAGAACCTCTTCCACGTGGCCGGCCACCTTGACGCCGCGCCATTCCCGCCGCAGGACGCCGTCCTTGTCGATGAGAAAAGTGCTGCGCTCGATGCCGCGCACTTTCTTGCCGTACATGTTCTTCATCTTGATGACATCGAAGAGGCTGCACAGGGCCTCATCCTCGTCCGAGAGCAGATCGAAGGGAAAACCCTGTTTTTCCTTGAAGCGCTCATGGGACTTGAGGCTGTCGCGGGAGACGCCGAGCACGACGGTCTTGCGCCGCCGGAACTTGAGATGGTTGTTCCGGAAGTCCTGGCCCTCCCGGGTGCAGCCCGGGGTGCTGTCCTTGGGGTAGAAATAGAGCACCACGTTCTGCCCTTTCAGATCGGACAGGCGGATGGTCTTGCCGCCCGTGGCGGGGGCCTCGAAATCGGGGACTTTGCGGTCGATGCGGGCTTGTTTCGTCATGATGGAATTATCCTGTCGTCAATGAAGCATCGATGTTCAATTCGTCGCAGAACTCCAGGAAGCGGGCGCGCAGCTCGCCGATCTTGATATCAGCGGGCACGCTGATTTGCATATGCATGGCGAACATGGGCGTGCCGGTATGGGCCGCGGCATAACGGTCCGTGGTCAGGTTCTCGATGTTGATGCCCTGGCTGGAGAAGAAGCGCGCGATCTGATGCACGATGCCGGGATGATCGATGGCCACGGCGGATACCTCGTAGGGGACCAGGCCCGGCGCCGGCTCCTTCCGGGAAGTCTCCCGGGTGATGAGGGTGAGGCCGATGCTGTCCTCCAGTTGCGGCAGGCAGGCCCGCAGCTTCGCCAATTGCTGGCTACCGGGCGCGGCAACGAGCAGGATGACGGCAAACTCACCGCCCAGAACCGACATGCGGCTGTCCACGATATTGCACTGGCAGTCCAGAATGACCCGGGACAGTTCATCGACGATGCCCGGCTGGTCGCGCCCCAAGGCAGAGATCACCAAGAATTTACTCATATCCGCTGGCTTTTCCATGTTCAATGATTCAATCATACGTCAAAATGGGTTTCAAGGGTCTTCAAGGGGTCAGAACACTTGAAGTAACTTCAAGTGTTCTGACCCCTTGAAGACCCCTTGAAATTGTCATCCGGCAGCGGGATCAGTAAGATGATCCTTTTCGACGTGGAGTAATACGATGTTTCATGGCAGCATGGTCGCCCTGGTGACGCCGATGCGGGAGGGCGGGGCGGTGGATTTCGACGAAATGCGGCGCCTGGTCGAATTCCACGTGGCCAATGGTACCGATGTCATCGTCGCCGTGGGCACCACCGGTGAATCCCCCACCTTGAGCGAGGCAGAGCATTGCGAGGTGATTCGCCGGGTGGTGGCAATGGCGGACGGGCGGGTGCCGGTGATCGCGGGCACCGGCTCCAACTCAACCCGTGAGGCCATCGATCTGACACGCTGTGCCATGGCGGCCGGCGCGGACGCCTGTCTGCTGGTGACACCCTATTACAACAAGCCCACCCAGGAAGGGCTCTACCGGCATTTCGCGGCCATCGCGGAGGCGGTGGCCATTCCGCAGATTCTCTATAACGTGCCCGGGCGCACGGCCTGTGATCTGCTGCCGGAGACGGTGGAACGCCTCTCCCACATTTCCAACATCGTCGGCATCAAGGAGGCCACGGGCGATCTCGATCGCGCGCGCGCGCTCATTGACAGTTGCGGGGAACGTCTGGATATTTACAGCGGCGACGACGCCACCGCCATGGAACTCATGCTGTCCGGCGGCAAGGGTGTCATATCCGTGACGGCGAATATCATGCCCCGGGCCATGCACGAAATGTGCGCCGCGGCCCTGCGCGGTGACCGCGCCGCGGCCGAGTCCATCAACCAGCAGCTTATGCCCCTGCACCGTGACTTGTATGTGGAGGCCAATCCCATTCCCGTGAAATGGGCCCTGTACGAGATGGGGCTGATCTCCCCTGGCATACGCCTGCCGTTGACGCGGCTGTCCGATCCCTGGCACGCCACCGTGAGGGAAGCCTTGCGGGCTTCGGGCGCCCTGGAACAGGGCGGCGCCGGGACATAGCGGCGTCCACCACCATTTGCAGGAACAGCCCATGAATTTGGCCTCACCGAACGGGGAAAGTGGCGGATCGTCCAGACCTGCGAAGACGGGTTTGGTCTTCCTGGTGTGCTGCGCCGTGTTGTTGTCCGCGTGCAGCGCCATGAAGAAGGACGAGACGGCCTATATGCACAGCCGTCTGTTGCCCCCCCTCAAGATCCCTCCGGGGCTGGAAGCGCCACGCGTCAACGATTTCATGGCCATACCGGAGGTCGCGGCCGGGGAGGCCGCGCCCGGGGACGGCCGTCCCATCGACGCGCCCCCCGAGATTCTGATCGAGGGCGGGGACTGACCTTGGGCGCGGCGCCCCTGCGGTTCGCCTCCCTGGGAAGTGGCAGCCGCGGCAATGCCACTGTGGTGCGCAAGAACGGCACCTGCCTGCTGGTGGATTGTGGTTTTTCCACGCCGCAGGTCAGGAAGCGCCTGGGCCGCCTGGGCCTGGAGCTGGAAGACCTGAGTGCCATTCTGGTGACGCACGAGCACGGCGATCATATGCGCGGGGTGGCGGCCCTGGCGCGCAAGACCGGCGTCCCGGTATGGATGACGCCCGGCACAGCCGCCGCTTTTGGCAAGTCGTCGGAGGTTCCGAATCTGCGCCGTTTGAATTGCCATCGATCCTTTACCATTGGAGATATCGAGGTGCAACCCTTTCCCGTGCCCCACGACGCGCGCGAGCCCTGCCAGTTCGCGTTCTCGGACGGCGCGCGCCGCCTGGGCCTGCTGACGGACACGGGCAGCCCCACACCTCACATCCAGGCCCTGCTCGATGGCTGCGACGCCCTCATGATCGAGAGCAACCACGACGAGACCCTGCTCGCCAACAGCGCCTACCCGGCGCCGGTCAGGGCGCGCATCGGCGGACGCCACGGGCATCTCAGCAACCGCCAGGCCGCCAGCCTGCTGTCCGGCATGGACTGTTCCCGCCTGCAGCACCTGGTGGCCGCCCACCTCAGTGAGCAGAACAACACGGTATCCCATGTCCGTCAGGCCCTGGGCGCCGCCCTGGGGTGCGCAACCCACTGGATCGCCGTGGCGGGACAGGACCAGGGACTGGGCTGGCGGGACATCCTCTAGCCCGCATCGCTTATCAGGATGGCGGGATGATCGCGCGGAGAATTGGATTCACAAAGGATTTTACGAAGGAGCGGAATACCGGTGTGTATTTCCGGCTGAGTAAAATCCTTTGTGGATTCAAGAATCAAGCGAGGGCCCGTCATCCTGGTGAGCGATGCGGGCTCAAGCCCGCTTCCGGGTGCAGCCGGGAGGCAAATACGCTACACTGTGCCGGACCAGGGCGGGCCTCCGCCCGCCAGTTCAGGCACTACGGGGAAGGATAATGGAGACAGAACAGGAACTTTATTCAGGCAAGGCCAAGTCGGTCTATACCACTGCCGATCCTGACAAGCTGATTTTGCATTTTCGCGACGACACCTCGGCCTTCGACGGGGAGAAGACCGAGCAACTGGAGCGCAAGGGCATGGTCAACAACAAGGTCAATGCCTTCATCATGACCCACCTGGAGCGGGCCGGGATTCCCACCCATTTCGAGCGCCTGCTGTCGGACAACGAGAGCCTGGTCAAGCGCCTGGACATGATCCCCATCGAATGCGTGGTGCGCAACATCACCGCCGGCAGCATCTGCCGCCGCCTGGGCGTGCCGGAGAACATGGACCTGGATCCACCCACTTTCGAATTCTTTCTCAAGAACGACGAGTTGCACGACCCCATGATCAACGAGTATCACATCCGCTCGTTCAAGTGGGCCGGCGATGACGAAATCGCCGTCATGAAGCGCCTCACCTTCGAGGTCAACGATGTCCTGAAGGCCCTCTTCCTGGAAGCGGGCATACTGCTGGTGGACTACAAGCTGGAGTTCGGGCGCTATCACGACGAGATTCTGCTGGGAGACGAATTCACTCCTGATGGCTGCCGCCTGTGGGATGCCGTCACCCGGGAGAAGCTGGACAAGGACCGCTTCCGCCAGGATCTGGGGGGCACTGTCGAGGCCTACGAAGAGGTCGCCATCCGCCTGGGCGTGGACCTGTCCTGACAAGCCGGACTTGAGCGCGCAGAAAAGCCATATCGACCACCTTTCCACTTCATGCGATGCCCGGTTCCCGCGGCCGCTCCCGTGTGAACCGGGCGGGATCCGATAATTGGAAGACCGTTCATGCTCATCAAACGGGGCCGATCCGCCCTTTCCCAGTTCCGTCTCGACAAGCTGACCGCCACCCTGGGCGCCGCCGTTCCCGGGTTGCGCGCCGTCAGCGCCGAATACCTTCATTTCATCGATCTGGAGCAGCACCTGGACGAACGTGAAGAGGCCGTGCTGGAGCAGTTGCTCGAAGCTGAAGCACTCCAGTCTGAACCCGCGGGGCAGTTGTTCCTGGTGGTGCCACGCCTGGGCACCATCTCCCCCTGGTCCAGCAAGGCCACGGACATCGCCCATACCTGCGGCCTGTCCAGCGTGCAGCGCATCGAGCGCGGCATCGCCTACTACCTTGACCTCGCGGAAGGTGTCGCGCTCGATGAACATCAGCAGGCGGCCGTGGCCGCACACCTGCACGACCGCATGACGGAGAGCGTGTGCCACACCCTGCAGGAGGCCGAAGGGCTGTTTTTACAGGGAGACCCGGCTCCCGTGGCAAGCATCGATCTCATGGGGGGCGGGCGGGCCGCCCTGCTGCGGGCCAACCAGGAACTGGGCCTGGCCCTCAGCGACGATGAAATCGATTACCTGGTGGAGAGCTTCGGCGCCCTGCGGCGCAATCCCACGGACGTGGAACTGATGATGTTCGCCCAGGCCAATTCGGAACACTGCCGCCACAAGATCTTCAATGCCGACTGGGTGATCGATGGCGAGCCGCGGGAGCAGAGCCTGTTCGGCATGATCCGCCACACCGCGCGCCACGCCCCCGAGGGCCTGATCTCCGCCTACAGCGATAACGCCGCCGTCATTGCAGGCGCGGAGAGCGCGCGCTTCTTTCCCGATCCCGTCACGCGGCGCTACCGGCCTGTGCGCGAGGCGGCCCACATCAACATCAAGGTGGAGACCCACAATCATCCCACCGCCATCTCGCCCTTTCCCGGCGCGGCCACCGGGGCCGGCGGCGAGATCCGCGACGAGGGGGCCACGGGGCGTGGCGCCCGTCCCAAGGCCGGGCTGTGCGGCTTCTCTGTCTCCAACCTGAAAATTCCCGATGCCGTGCGCCCCTGGGAGCGTGACTTCGGCAGGCCCTCGCGCATCGTCTCCGCCCTGGACATCATGCTGGAGGGGCCCATCGGCGCCGCGGCATTCAACAACGAGTTCGGCCGTCCCAACCTGGCGGGCTATTTCCGCACCTACGAGGACCAGGTGGCGGGCCCCGGAGGCCCGAGCCTGCGCGGTTATCACAAGCCCATCATGATCGCCGGGGGCCTGGGCACGGTGCGCCCCGCCCACACCCTGAAGCAGGCGATTCCTCCCACGGCGCAGCTCATCGTGCTGGGCGGCCCGGCCATGCTCATCGGACTGGGCGGCGGGGCCGCCTCCTCCATGGCCAGCGGCAGCAGCAGCGAGGCCCTGGACTTCGCCTCGGTGCAGCGCGGCAACCCGGAAATGCAGCGCCGCTGCCAGGAGGTCATCGACCGCTGCTGGCAACAGGGCGATGACAATCCCATCATCTCCATCCACGATGTGGGCGCCGGTGGCCTGTCCAACGCCATTCCTGAGATCGTTCACGACTGCGGCCGCGGCGCGCGCATCGAGCTGCGCGCCATACCCAATGCCGAGCCGGAGATGTCGCCCATGCAGATCTGGTGCAACGAGGCCCAGGAGCGTTATGTGCTGGCCGTGTCCCAGGAGCGCCTGGCGGCCTTCCAGGCCCTGTGCGAGCGCGAGCGCTGCCCCTATGCCGTGGTGGGCGAGGTGACGGAGGACGAGGTGCTGATCATCGGCGACGGCCTGTTCGACAACCTGCCCGTGGACCTGCCCATGGCCCTGCTGTTCGGCAAGCCGCCCAAGATGCTGCGCGACGTGACGCATCATCCCTATCACAAGGCGCCGGTGGATGTGGGTGGCGTGCACCTGCACGAGGCCGCCACGCGGGTGCTGCAATTGCCCAGCGTGGCCGACAAGAGCTTTCTCATCACCATCGGCGACCGCTCCGTGACCGGGCTGGTGGCCCGCGATCAGATGGTGGGGCCGTGGCAGATCCCCGTGGCCGACGTGGCGGTGACCTGCAGCGACTACGAGGGTTATCACGGCGAGGCCATGGCCATGGGCGAGCGCGCGCCCATTGCCCTGGCCCATCCCGCCGCCTCGGGGCGCATGGCCGTGGGCGAGGCCCTCACCAACATGGCCGCCGCCTCCATCGAACGGCTGGGCGATATCAAGCTGTCCGCCAACTGGATGGCCGCGGCGGGCGAGCCCGGCGAGGACGCGGCCCTGTTCGACACCGTGCGGGGCGTCGCCCTGGAGTTGTGTCCGGCGCTGGGCATCGCCATCCCCGTGGGCAAGGACTCCCTCTCCATGAAGACCGTGTGGGAGGCGCAGGGCGAAGAGCGGCGCATGACCGCCCCCCTCTCCCTGGTGATCAGCGCCTTCGCCCCGGTACAGGATGTGCGGCGCACCCTCACGCCCCGGTTGCGCCGCGACCGCGGCGACACCGACCTGGTGCTCATCGACCTGGGCAAGGGGGCGAACCGCCTGGCCGGCTCGGCCCTGGCGCAGGTCTTCAACCAGGTGGGCCACCATGCGCCGGACGTGGACGATCCCCGCGCCCTCAAGGCCTTCTTCGGGGCGATTCAGGATCTCAACCGGGAGGGCCTGCTGCTGGCCTATCACGACCGCTCCGACGGCGGCCTGTTCGCCACCCTGTGCGAGATGGCCTTCGCCGGCCACACGGGGGTGACCATTTCCCTGGATGACCTGGACGGCGGGGTATTGCCCGTGTTGTTCAACGAGGAACTGGGGGCCGTGGTTCAGGTTCGCCACCATGAGCTGGATACGGTGCTGCAGGTGTTCCATGACGCGGGCCTGGGTCGCCATGCCCATGTCATCGGCACCCTCAACGACGACGACCGCATCGAGATTCGCAAGGGCGGCGAGGTGCTGCTGGAGGAAGCGCGCGGCGCGCTGCAGCGCCTGTGGTCCGAGACCTCCTACCGCATGCAGGCCCTGCGCGACCATCCGCAGTGCGCGCGCCAGCAGTACGAGCAGATCCTCGATGCCGAAGATCCGGGGCTCAATGTGCGCTTGAGCTTCGATCCCGACGAAGACATCTGCGCCCCATTCGTCAACCAGGGCGCCGCGCCGCGCGTGGCCATCCTGCGCGAACAGGGCGTCAACGGCCATGTGGAAATGGCGGCGGCCTTCCACCGCGCCGGTTTCGACAGCATCGACGTGCACATGACGGACATTCTCTCCGGCCAGGCGGGCCTGGCGGACTTCCACGGCCTGGCCGCCTGCGGCGGCTTCTCATATGGCGATGTCCTGGGCGCCGGGGCGGGGTGGGCGAGGTCCATTCTCTTCAATGCCCGCGCCCGCGACGCCTTCGAGAATTTCTTCCAGCGCCCGGACACATTCGCCCTGGGTGTCTGCAATGGCTGCCAGATGATGTCGGTGCTGAGCGGACTCATTCCCGGCGCCGGTTCCTGGCCCCGTTTCGTGCGCAACCGCAGCGAGCAGTTCGAGGCGCGTTTCTCCCTGGTGGAGGTGCCGCCCTCGCCCTCCATTTTCCTGGACGGCATGGCGGGGTCGCGCCTGCCGGTGGCCGTGGCCCACGGCGAGGGGCGCGCGGACCTCACGGAACGGCAGGCGCAGGACCTCCTGGACAGCGGGCTCGTGGCCGTGCGCTATGTCGACAACCAGGGCAAGGCCACGGAACGCTATCCCGCCAACCCCAATGGTTCCCCCGTGGGCATCACCGGCCTCACCACCCCCGATGGCCGCTTCACCATCATGATGCCCCATCCCGAACGGGTGTTCCGCACCGTGCAGAATTCCTGGCATCCCGACGAATGGGGCGAGGATGCGCCCTGGCTGCGGCTGTTCCGCAATGCGCGCAAATGGCTCGGGTGATCGTCTGATCATGTGACGCTGCTCTCAAAAGGCTGCGGCATGGTTCCAGGAGGGGTGTCTGCCTGGACGAAAAGCCGCTAAAATGGACGGCATGATATCAGGAATGGAATCGTTTTCATGGCTATCC
>WGFB01000093.1 GCA_015492435.1 Gammaproteobacteria bacterium
CCCGGCAAGGGGGGGCGGGGGGAGAAGGCGTCCTGTCCGGGAAGGTCATCATGGTGGTCGATGACGATGAGGACGTGAGAGAACTGTTCCGCCTGCATCTCCGGCGCCTGGGGTGCAGGGTGCTGCTGGCGAAAAGCAGCGAGGAGGCGATGGCGCGCTATCTCAAGATGCAGGAGGATGGCGAGCCCATCGCCGCCATGATACTCGATCTCGGCATGCCGGGCAGCATGGGCGGGGAGGAATTCGCCGCGTGGATCCGCCGCGCGGACACCCGCACACGGTTGATCGTGACCAGCGGCAACCCGGAGGATCGCCGCATGACCCAGTACCAGGACTATGGTTTCGATCTGGCCCTGGAAAAAGAATTCGACCAGGAAAAAATCAGGCAGGCCCTTGAGAAGGTGTTGGGATTGTAGGGCGGGGTAAGGGACACGGGGTACAAGATACAAGGGGTTATTAACCCGGCAACAATATATATCATGTTCAGCGCTTCAGGCCCGTGCGGGATCAAGGCGCGGCCCGCAGGGAATGGCGAGCCCTTGCCAATGGGCGCAACGCCGAGCCCGTGCGGGCCTGAAGCGCCTAACCAATTGACTTGAAAAGGCAGGCCGCCGCGTGCCGGCCCACGGACGGCGTTGGCGTTGCTTGCCGTAGAATGACTACGGCGGCACAACGCCGCCTTGCCGTGAACCGGCACGCGACGGCTGAACACGATATATATTGTTGCCGGGTTAATAGGTACAAGGCGCGAGGTCAGGGCTCCCTCAAGGGAGAGCCCTCCTTTTTCAGATCAGGTTCTCCACAATTTTTCAGGATCACGTGACGGGCCGCGTCGCGCAGGGCGATGGCCGTTTTCCAGGGATCGCCGGGTTCCGGGTCCGCGATATTCCGCGGGTCCACTGGCTTGCCGATGATCACGGATATGCTGCCCCGGGTGGGGAGCCAGCTCTCGGCGCGGTAGATCGAGCGCGTGCCGCGTATGGCTATGGGCACCACGGGCGCGCCCGCCTCCGCTGCGACAATGAAAGCGCCCAGATGAAAGGGCAGGAGTCCGGGCTTACGGGTAAAGGTTCCTTCCGGAAAGAAAAACAGGGAAGTGCCCGAGCGCGCTTCCGCCACCAGCTTTTTGCTGTCTTCCACTCCCCTGGCGGCGTCGAAGCGCTCCACGTATTTTGTGCCGATACGCCGCAGGAAAAGGTGGGAGAAAAATGTTTTCTCCAGCTCTGACTTGGCGACAAAGCTGAATTGCCTGTTCAATGCCAGAATGGCCAGGGGGCCATCGAGATAGCTGGCGTGGTTTGCCACGTAGACGCAGGGTTCATCCATGGGAGGGAGGTTTTCCAGGCCCCGTAGGGTGATCCTGGTGCCCGTTCCCCGCGCCAGCAGGCCAACCCCCAGGCGCATGATCTTCCAGCGCCAGGCGGGACGGGGCAGCGCCACCACCAGCAGCCATACCGCCGGGGTCAGCATCCAGAACAAGGCGCGCGCGTACAGGCCATAGAATGTGGTGGAGGCGGCGCGCCTGAGGCGCCTCAACTGGGGCATCATTCCCGCGCCCGCCAGACGGGCGATCTGCCACCAGACTGCCCCGGCCGGGCGATGGATTTTCCCCTGCTCATAGATCTCCCGGCAGGCCGCGCGGCGGATTTTTCCGCTGGATGTTTTCAGTATGGTGCCGGGCGGCGCCAGGATGACATCATCGGCGGGCGTGCCGATAACGCTGGAGATGGCGGCATTGATTTCCGAACGCAGTTTCTCCAGCTCACCGGTGTCACGCACGTGGGTCTCGGCCATGACGACCAGGCGCTCTGTCTGGGTGGCGGGATCGGCGCTGCCGAAGGCGGCGACACGTCCCGTGCGCACGGAGGGAATATTGCCGATGACTTCCTCCAGCTCATGAGGATAAAGATTGCGCCCCGCGCGGATAATGACATCCTTGGTGCGGCCGGTTATATAGATATCGCCATCCGCGATATAGGCGAGGTCGCCGCTGTTGAGCCACTCGCCATCGAACAGGCGGCGGGTCTCTTCCGGGTTGCGGAAATAGCCCTGCGTGGCGGAAGGACCGCGGAACTGCAGGCGGCCTTCATGCCGGTCGGGAAGTTCACGGCCGGCGGGATCCACGATTCTGACCTGATGGCCCGGCAGGGGCGAGCCGCAGGCCACGAACTGTATGGCTGTTGCGTCGCCGTCCGCGGCCGGCTTCGCGATGCCATCCCGCGTGAACGGTTCCCGCTTCACCGTATCGATCACGGGGCCCCTGCCGGGAGGCGGAAAGGCCAGGCCCACGGTGCATTCGGCCAGGCCATAGACAGGCATCAGGGCCTCGCGGCGCAGGCCGAGCGGCTCGAAGCGGGCGTGGAAGCGCTGCAGGGTCCGCGGGCTGATGGCCTCTGCGCCGTTGAACGCGGCGCGCCAGGAGCTGAGGTCCAGCCCCTGAATATCCTCGTCGGAGAGTCTTTTCAGGCACAGTTCATAGCCGAAATTCGGGGATGCCGAGAGCGTCCCGCGGTGACGGTGAATGGCCCACAGCCAGCGTTGAGGCCGGGTGATGAAGCTCACCGGCGACATGACGACAAACAGCGCGGAATAGTAGAGGCTGCCAAACCAGGCGCCGATCAATCCCATGTCGTGATAGAGCGGCAGCCAACTGACAAAGACATCACTCGCATTGGCGTTGATCGTCTCCCCCATGACCCGGATATTGGCAAGCAGGTTGGCGTGGCTCAGCACCACGCCCTTGGGGTTTCCGGTGCTCCCGGAGGTATATTGAATAAAGGCGCAGTCCTGCGGGCCGATGTCAGGTCTGGAGAACGCTGCGGCAGGAGAAGCCAGGTCGTTCACGGTGAGCACATGGCGCAAGGTGTCCACCTGAACCTTCAGCAATTGCGCGACCCGCTTCGCTTCCGGGAAGGTGATCAGGGATACGGCGAGGCAGTTTTCCAGAATGCGCTTGTGACGCTGGATATGGTCGGCGATCTGGGTCCGGCGCGCGGGGGGATAGATAGGAACGGGTATGCCGCCCGCAAGCAGAACGCCAAAGAAACTGAAGAAATAATCCCGGTCGGACGGCAGCATGATGACGACGGGCTCGCCCTTCTGGATGCCGCGCTGCCGCAGGCCGGCGGCCACGGCGCGCGCGCCGTGCCAGAGTTGCCCAAAGGTGAGCCCGGCCTTGTCTTCCGGTTCGTCCTCGAAATGAATGTGGCGGCGATCAGGATGGTTCTCCACGTGCCATTCCATGACATCGATGAGCGTTTGCGCGGCGTGAGGGACCCCGGCTTCGCCATCCTGAGCGGTTTCCCCGGTTTCTCTCCTGGCAGCCGGCCCGGTGGCGGTTTCCGCGCTGCCCAGCATGCGCAGCAGGTCGCGGGGCGTCTGGGCATCGGTGAACGCCCGTTCCGGCAGGGTGATGCCAAAGTGTTTCTCGATGCGGGCCAGCAGCTCCGCCCTGGCCAGACTGTCCAGGCCCGCATCGCGGTCCAGCGCGCTGTCGAGGTTTATTCGCCGGGAAGAGGTGTCCTGGTGGTGTATTTCGGCGCTGAGCTGGCGCACGATGGCCAGGAGCGCGGCGCTGGCATCCTCGCCCTCCTGCTTGGTCCTGCTGGCGGCTTCTGTCATGGCGTTTTCCCGGGGCAGGCGTGGCAAATGTCCCTTGCCCCACCTGGAAATTTATGCCGATCGCGGGCGAATGTAAAGCGGCTTGCACACCGCTATTGCGCAAGACGCGGCTTGGGCTGATCGCGGCTCAGCCCATCGGGATTTCAGAGGCAGGGGATAGAAGCCCTTTGTTCCCTGCCTATTGTATTCTCAATCTCAGCACCGCCTTTTTCCATGCTGGTGACGTGACGCCCGTCCTGTCTGTCCGTCCTCAGGCCGCAAGTGGAGTTGGTTACAGTGCCGCGCCGTTGTTCTTGATCAGTTCCTCGGAGGGTTTGTAGAACCACATCTGGTAAAACGAGATGAACCACATGGCGGCGAAGCTGAGAGCCATGAAGACACCGCTGATGACGATGACCCACGCGAACCCTGAGTGTACCTTGGTGAGGTACCAGGAAAAGATGTCCAGAATGACCGCGGCGAAGGGGGTGACCAGAATGAGCGCCTTCAGCCAGAGGGGCTTGACATAGGCGTGGAAAAAGATGATGCCCATGACAAAAAACAGGAACAGGATGCCGAACATATGGATGTGGGAGACGCGGATGAGGGTGGCCAGGCTCATGCCACTGTTGGTCTGTACATGGGCTGAGATCTTGTCGTATCCCATCAGGTCCGGAAGTCCTGGCGTGGCGCCATTGTGGCACCCCTGGCAATATTGCTGGGTGATGGGGGCGACGATCTCCTCGTAGGCTTCCCGGCTGGCGCCATCTCTTATCCAGCCGATGATTTTCTCGCGCTCGGCCTCGGGAAGCATGCCCGCCATGGAACCATAGAGCTTGGTTTCCAGGTGCGTCTTGTCACTGCTGCCCTTGTAGGCAATGATGAGATCGTCGATAGACAGGCCGGGCTTGCCATCCTGTCCCGCATGAACGATCTGGATCTGCAGCAGGGCGAACACGTAGCCCAGGCCGAGGACGATCAGCGCCGCGCTGTAGAAGAGGCGCACGGTAAAGGGGAGCCAGCAGAAATGGAATATGGCCGTTCTGTTGAATACGGAGGTTTTGTGGGTCATGGCGGCTTAAACTGTCGGTTCAGGATATTAAGGAACCCCTGATCAATTCATGAACCGGCGTCTGGCGGCTGAAATGTCCCGGCTCTGCGTTGAAAAGCTTGGCAATAGCATGCTATTGCCTGCGCTTTTCGCCTTGATCCGGAACATTTCATCTCGCCATCCATCCGGTCC
>WGFB01000094.1 GCA_015492435.1 Gammaproteobacteria bacterium
ACTCGCCCTCCATACGGGACGTCCTGCTCTTTCCGCACATGCGTCCGGAGAAACAATCCCAGTAGACGATCTTGCGCAACAGACACGTGCGCGGGGAGGCGGGAAGATTTCCCTCTGCGCCCTCCTGCAGCGCACTCCACCCACGACCTCAAGGACATATCATTGATTTCAACAGCGAACATCACCATGCAGTTCGGGGCCAGGCCCCTCTTCGAAAACATCTCGGTCAAGTTTGGCGAGGGCAACCGCTACGGGCTCATCGGCGCCAACGGCAGCGGCAAGTCGACCCTGATGAAGATCCTCGGCGGCGAGCTGGAGCCCACCTCGGGCAGCGTCTCCATCACCCCCAATGAGCGCGTGGGAAAGCTGCGCCAGGACCAGTTTGCATTCGAGGACTACAGTGTCCTGGACACGGTCATCATGGGCCACGAGCGCCTGTGGGCGGTCAAGGCTGAGCGTGACCGCATCTATGGCCTCAGCGAGATGAGCGAGGAGGACGGCATGAAGGTGGCGGAGCTGGAGACGGAGTTTGCCGAACTGGATGGCTATACGGCGGAATCCCGTGCCGGCGAGCTGCTGCTGGCCCTGGATATCCCCCTCGAACAGCACACCGGTCCCATGAGCGAGGTGGCCCCGGGATGGAAACTGCGCGTGCTGCTGGCCCAGGCCCTGTTCTCCGACCCGGATATCCTGCTCCTCGACGAGCCCACCAACAACCTGGATATCAATACCATACGCTGGCTGGAAGACATCCTCAACCAGCGCGGCAGCACCATGATCATCATCTCCCACGACCGCCACTTCCTCAACAGTGTGTGCACCCACATGGCCGACCTGGACTACGGCGAGTTGCGCATCTATCCCGGCAATTACGATGAATACATGACCGCCGCGACCCAGGTGCGCGAGCGCCAGCTTCAGGAGAATGCCAGGAAGAAGGCCCAGATTGCCGAGTTGCAGGCCTTCGTCAGCCGCTTCTCCGCCAATGCCTCCAAGGCCAGGCAGGCCACTTCGCGGGCGCGCCAGATCGAGAAGATCAAGCTGGAGGACATCAAGCCCTCCAGCCGCGTCAATCCCTACCTGCGCTTCGAGCAGGACAAGAAGCTCTTTCGTCTCGCCCTGGACGTGGAGGGGCTGAGCAAGTCTTTCGATGACATGCCGGTGTTCCGGGATTTCGATCTCATGGTGGAGGCGGGAGAGCGTATCGCCATCATCGGCCCCAATGGCATCGGCAAGACCACCCTGTTACGCACCCTGCTGGGCGAACTGGAGAAGGACAAGGGCCGTCTCAAGTGGGCCGAGAATGCCGTCATCGGCTATTGCGCCCAGGACCATGCCCACGACTTTGCGCAGGACATGACGCTGTTCGACTGGATGAGCCAGTGGGGAAAGCCGGAGGACGACGAACAGGTGATCCGCGGCATACTCGGGCGCCTGCTGTTCTCACAGGACGAGATCAGGAAGTCCGTCAAGGTCATCTCCGGCGGCGAGCAGGGGCGCATGATCTTCGGCAAGCTGATGCTGCAGAAGCCCAACGTACTCATCATGGACGAGCCCACCAATCACCTGGACATGGAGTCCATCGAGTCCCTCAACACGGCGCTGGAGAACAATCCCGGCACGCTGCTCTTCGTCAGTCACGATCGTGAATTCGTCTCGTCCCTCGCCACGCGCATCATCGAGATAACGCCCGATGGCATCGTGGACTTCAGTGGCAACTATGAGGATTACTTGCGCAGTCAGGGTATAGGGGCGATGCGAGAGACGGGTTGATATTCCCGTTGCAGCGAGCAATGTGAGATCGTGAAGGAATTCTCCTGAGCAGGGGGCAGCCTGCTGCTTCCCCCTCCCATGCTCATCGGTTGAGCACAGGATAATTTCTCAGTTGATGTGTTTCTCATAAAAACGTATAATAATCAGCATGTAATAGAAGTATTCTATGTCATTAGTGTAATGTCATAAATTCGTCTTTCCATTCTGGGCAGTCCGGTCAGACAACTTCTTGCAAAATAATAACTAAGGCGTCGCCTCCGCGGGCGGCGCGCAACGCCAGGGATTCACGGGCATATTATGCGCTCAAACCGGTCATCTTTCCTTAGGGGCATGCCCTGTCCCGCCTGCGGGGGCGGCAAGCTCTGGTTCTTCGGACGCCCGTCCCCTGGCCTTCAATTGGTGCTCATATTCCTTCTGGCATGGTTCAGCCATGCGGCCTTTGCAACCCTCGCGTCATCCAGGCTGCTGCCTGCCGACCTTGCCGCCTATGACAATTTCGGCGCCAGTGTCGCCATGGGTCCGGATACGGTTCTCGCGGGCGCTCCGTTCGATGATGATTCCGGCGCCGTCTACGTATTCGGGATCGATTCCGCTGGCAACTGGATTCAACAGGCCAAATTCCTCCCCTCGGATGGCACAATCGATGACCGTTTTGGACACAGTGTCTCCCTGTCCGGTGATCTCGCGCTGATCGGCGCTCCCGGCGACGACGATAATGGCAACGATTCAGGCTCCGCCTATATCTTTACGAGAGACGCTGCCGGTAACTGGAGCGAGCAGGCCAAATTGACGGCATATGATGGCAAAGCCAACGATGCCTTCGGCGGCAGTGTGTCGGCCATGGACGATACAGTCGTGGTCGGCGCGAGTGGGGGTTATGCCTACGAGAATGACGCAGTGTATGTTTTTACACGCGATGCCTCGGGCAACTGGACGCAAGTGACGAAACTCCTGGCGAACGACACGTTGAGTGCGATCCGGTTTGGCTACAGCGTCTCCTTGGGGCCGGACCGGTTGCTGGTGGGCGCGCTGCATGGAGAGGGCAATGAAATACACACCGGGGCGGCCTATCTGTTCGAGCGTGACGCCGCGGGCGTATGGACCCAGACCGGCAAGCTGACGGCCCTGGATGGTGTCAGGGATGATGGTTTCGGCTACAGTGTGTCCCTGCAGGGCGATACGGCCCTGGTCGGCGCAATCTACGACGATGATATGGGCATCAACTCGGGTGCTGTCTATGTCTTTTCTCCAGATGCTTCCGGTGTCTGGAGGCAAAAGGGCAAACTGCAGGCTCTGAAGGCCGGGGGATACGAAAATTTCGGCATTGCCCTTTCATCCTATGGTGATGTTGCCGTCGTGGGCGCGCTGAACGATCTTTTCGGGCCTTATTTGTGGGGAAGCGGGGTCGCCACGATATTTGTGAAAGACGCCTCCGGGAACTGGAACTTGCGGGGTGAATTGCCCGTCCATGGACAGGCGCAGGGAGATCGTTTCGGGAGCGCGGCCGCCATCCATGGCGGCAGGGTGATTGTGGGCGCCCCAGGCAGGGATATGCCGGGCCTGGACAACTCGGGCGCCGCTTACCTTTACGACCTGGATCTGACGGATACCGACAGCGATGGCTTGCTCGATTTCTACGACAACTGTCCGGGCATATCGAATGCAAACCAGACCGACACCGACGGCGACGGCATTGGAGATGTTTGCGATCCCGATGACGACAATGACGGCGTGCCGGACGTGGACGATGCTTTTCCCCTGGACTGGAGTGAAACAACGGACACCGATGGTGACGGCATAGGAAACGAAGCGGATCCCGATGACGACAATGATGGCATTCCGGACCGGATAGAGCAGGCATTCGGGCTGGATCCTCTCGATGCGGGTGATGCAGCGGGTGATCTCGATGGCGACGGGTTCAGCAACCTGATTGAATACCGGATGGGTACGGACCCGCAGGACCCCGAGTCTTCCCCTGATACGCAAACGGCGCTTCACTATAAATTGTTGTCAAACGATGGGCAGGACATGGACAGATTTGGTGGCGCCGTCAGCATTTCCGGCGCCACGGCAGTGGTGGGCGCCTCCATGGACGACATTGGAAATGACCAGGATGTGGGGTCCGTCTATGTCTATGTGAAAGACGCGGCGGGTAGATGGAATCAGCAGGCAAAATTAACGGCGCCTGATGGCAGTGTCTATGATGGTTTTGGAGAGAGTGTCGCGCTGGACGGTGACACGGTTTTCATTGGAGCCAGCCAGCATGGAGATGCTGGTTCCCATTCAGGCGCGGTCTACATATTTGAGCGCAATCCAGCGGGTGACTGGGTTTTTATAGACAAGCTGCTGGGGGTGGCAGGATCAAAATTCGGCGTCAGTGTCGCCGTGGAGGGCGATAGCGCATTGATAGGGGTCCCCAACCAGGCAAACGCCAGCGGCATTCGTTCCGGTTCCGCCCATGTCTACGTGCGAGATGTTGCTACGGGTTCCTGGATATTGCAGGGAACCCTCTTCCCCAGTAGCGGTACGATCTGGGACGAGTTTGGCTCCAGTGTCTCGATCTCGGGCAATACCGCCCTGATCGGCGCGCCCGGAAGTGACAATAATGGCATCAAGACGGGAGCTGCCTATATCTTTGTCCGGGGGACCGGCGGCACGTGGAGTCTGCAGGCGAGGCTGTCCGCCCTGGACGGCGTGGATGCGGATCGTTTTGGCGGCAGCGTTTCGCTCAGTGGAGATACCGCGGTGATAGGCGCCGCCCAGGACGATGATGCCGGTTCTGAATCCGGTTCGGCCTATGTCTTCGTACGCGATGCCGCGGGAAATTGGACGCAACAAACCAAGCTAACCGCCTTTGATGCCGCCGCTTCCGATTATTATGGCAGCAGCGTCTCGCTAAGTGGAAACTTGTTATCGATCGGCGCGCCAGGCACATATTTCAGGGGTGTGGGGGCAACCTATGTCTACCTCAGGGATAGTGCGGGAAACTGGAGCAAACACGGCAAGCTGGAGAATCCCGCCGGGGTATCAGGGGATGAGTTTGGCCGCTCGGTTTCCCTGGCCGTGGACAAGCTGCTGGTCGGCGCGCCTGAAGATGCTGATAACCTCAATGCCGGAGCGGCCTATGTCTATGAAATTGCGGGCCGCGACAGTGACAGCGATAACATACTGGATTTTGCCGACAATTGCTCCTCGACGGCCAATCCGGACCAGGCCGATCTCGACGATGATGGGCTGGGGGATGCCTGTGACGACGATATGGATGGAGATGGCGTTCCGAACGCGGCCGACCTGTTTCCCGAAGACCCCGCGGAGTCTATCGATTCTGACGGTGACGGGATTGGGGACAATGCCGATCCCGATGATGACAATGACCGTATTCCGGATACCGTGGAGTTCAGATACGGGTTGAATCCCTGGTTGGGCACTGATGCGAATGGAGATCTGGACCAGGACGGATTCAGCAATCTGGCCGAGTTTCGCGCCGGGACATCGCTGTTCGACCCCGACGATAATCCCGCCACGGTGCGGGCCCCGTACTACAAATTACTGGCCAGTGACGGGCAGAAGGATGATGGCTATGGTGCTTCCGTGGCGATCTCGGGCGATACGATGCTTGTTGGCGCAAGCGGCGGCACCGGCCTGGAAATCGACAGCGGTGTTGTCTATGTCTATGTCAGGGATGCGGCGGGCGAGTGGGTCTACCAGTCCAGGCTGTCGCCACCCGCGGGCGTTCAGGCCAGCGGCTTTGGGTATCGTTTGTCGCAGTCGGGCGATACCGTGCTCGTCAGCGCCTACCTGACCGATGTCAATGGCCTGAAAACGGGAGTCGTCTACGTCTATGTTCGTGATGGGGCGGGCGGCTGGACCCGGGAAGCGGAGCTGTTGCAGTCCGGTGACGGTAATGCCGGAGACTTCGGTTCTGACATTGCCATCCAGGGTGATACCGCATTGATCGGTTCTCCCCGGGCGGATGGGGCTGCCTCGGGGAGCGGCGCCGCCTACGTCTTTCTCAGGGACAATGCCGGCACCTGGTCGCAACAGGCCAGGCTCATGGCGAGCGACGGGGCAGGCAGTGATGGTTTCGGGCGCAGTGTTTCGCTCTCCGCAAATACCGCCCTCATCGGCGCCGACAATGCCCGGATCAGTGGGAGCCAGGTGGGCGCCGCCTATGTATTCACAAATGACGGTGCCGGAAACTGGACGCAGCAGGCGAAGCTCGCCGTTGATAACAATCCTGATATTTATGATTTCGGCATCAGCGTCTCGCTCGATGGTGATGCCGCGTTGATCGGCGTTTCAAACAGCCGTGCCATCTCGGCCTATGTCTTTACCCGGGATACAGCGGGTAACTGGTCGCGGCAGAGCGAACTGGTTGCTTATGAAAAAAATCAATGGATGTACTTGGGTACTCGTGTTTCCCTGTCCGGTGATCTGGCCCTGATCGGCTTTCCAGGCGAGTTTGGGATTCCTTACAGAAGTGCTGTTTACGTGTTCATGAAAAATGCCGCGGGAAACTGGGACAGGCAGGGCAAGCTGTTTCCCAATGACAGGAAAAAACATGACGGTTTTGGCGGGTCGGTGGCGCAGGATGGCGGAAGGATTCTGGTCGGGGCTCCCTGGGACGATGATAATGGCCAAAGTGCGGGGGCCGTTTATGTCTACGCGCCCCTTGATCTGACTGACAGCGATGGCGATTTCATCATGGCCTTCTCGGATAACTGCCCTTCGGTGGTCAATGGGGATCAGCTCGATACGGATCTCGATGGCATCGGGGATCTCTGTGACGGGGATGACGATGGAGACGGAGTGCCCGACGGCAGTGATGCCTATCCCCTCGATGCCTCACGCTCTGGCGACAGCGATGGGGATGGAATCGATGACAATATCGACAATTGCCCTGCCGTGGCAAATCCCGGCCAGGCCAATACGGACAATGACCGGCTGGGGGACGCCTGTGACAGCGATGATGATGGGGATGGTATAAGGGATCAGGATGATGTTTATCCCCTGGATAATGCCCGGGGTGGGGATTTCGACGGCGATGGCCTGGACAGCGTGGTGGATGCCGACGATGACAATGACGGGCTTTCCGATTTGTTTGAAACCGGCTATGGCCTGGACCCTTTCGATGCCCGGGACGGGGTTGCGGATCCGGATGCGGATGGCTACAGCAACCGGCTCGAATATGAGGCCGGCACCTCTCCGCTGGATCACAGAAAGAATCCGGATACCGTCAGCGCCACCATGCAGAGAATTTTTCCCGCAGTTGGCCTGCCGGGAAGCCTGTTTGGCGATGACGTGGCCATCGATGGCGACACCGCGGTCTTTGGATATGGTGACGCTGATGCGTCCAGGGGCGCCGCCTTCATATATGAGAGGGATGCTGCCGGGGCGTGGGTGCGCCAGGCCCGGCTGGAGGCCCCGGACGGAAAACCGGGAGACCAGTTCGGCAATAGCGTTTCCCTCTCCGGAGACACGGTCCTGATCGGCGCCCCCCGGTCGGACGGCAACGATGTGAACACCGGCGCCGCCTACCTCTTCGTCAGGGACGCTGCCGGCAACTGGGTGCAGCAGGCCAAGATCTATGCCGGTGATGGCGAGCGCGACGATTACTTCGGGATCGATGTCTCCCTCTCGGGTGATACGGCGCTGATTGGCGCCTATCAGGACAAGATTCAGGCCGGTAGACCCGAATCATCCGGTTCCGCCTACGTCTTCGTGCGCGATCTCTCAGGCCAGTGGTCCATGCAGGACAAGCTGCTTGCCTCCGACAGGGGAATGGCCGACTTTTTCGGCTATTCCGTTTCGCTCTCGGGCAACACGGCGCTGATCGGCGCCTTTGGCGACGGTTGGCCCAATGAGACTTTTATGGGCTCGGCCTATGTGTTTTCGCGCGATGCCGCTGGCAGTTGGACCCAACAGGCCAGGCTTGCGGCTTCCGATGGAGGATCAGGCGATCATTTTGGTTATTCCGTTTCACTTTCGGGTGATACAGCCCTGGTCGGCGCCTTGTTTAATGATGGTATCGGTTCCGCCTACCTGTATGAGAGAGACCGCAATGGGAACTGGTCTCAATCCGCCAGGTTGACGCCCGCGGATGGTGGTTATGGGGATGGATTCGGTGCTTCCGTATCCCTTGGCGAAGGCAGCGCGGTGATTGGCGCGGGCTCACATGGAGATGCGGCGGTGAACTCAGGCGCCGTGTACCTGTATACGAGAAATGGATCGGGAGAATGGTCACAGGCCCTGGCGCTGAGGGCGTCCGATGGTGGGACAAGGGATTATCTTGGTTATGGGGTCGCCCTGTCCGGCAACACCATCATGGCCCTGACATCGGGTCACGACAACGGCGGCACCAGCTCGGTGAGCGTGTTCGAATACATTCTGACCGACCATGATGGTGACGGGGTGCGGGGCATTGACGACAACTGCCCGTCCATTGGCAATCCAGGCCAGATGGACGGCGATGGCGACGGTTGGGGAGATGCCTGCGATGCCTTTCCGGGAGACACCGCTGAATGGGTCGACAGCGATGGCGACGGCACGGGCAACAACGCCGATACCGATGATGACAATGATGGCATGCCCGACGGCGGCGACCGCTTTCCTTATGATCCGGCCGCATCCGTGGATGACGATGGAGACGGTTATCCCGACCGGTGGAACAGCGGCGCCACCACGGCGCAGATTCTCGCTTCCAGCCTGCGGCTCGACAATTTCCCCGCGAATCCCGGCTATGCCCTCGATGAGGATGGCGATGGCCTGGCGGATGAATGGGAACTGCAATACTTCAGCGACCTCTCAATTGCTGATGCCGGTACGGACAGCGACAACGATGGCCTTGCCGACGGGCGGGAATTTGCCCTGGGGACCAGTCCCTTGCTGTCCGACAGCGATGGTGACGGCGACAGCGACGGGGACGAGGTACGTTACAAGAGCGATCCGCTGTCTGCCATGGATACCCTGGACAGCCACCGTCCCTATGCGCCCGTCATGACCCCGCTGCCTGCCGGACTGTCCCCCGGGAGGAATGTGTTCGACGTGGCCGGCTTCGATGACCCGGATCTGGCTCAGGGGGATGCCCTCGATGCTTCTGAGTGGACCATCGGCGCTGACCGGTCTTTCTCGCAGGGGACCCTGGTATTCCGAGGCATTGTCGAACGCCGCCGGCAGCTGGAGATTCCCGCCGGACTGCTGCGCCCCGCGCAGCGATACTGGATACGGGTGCGCCACCGCGACAGCACGGGCCTGTGGTCGCCCTGGTCGCAGGCGCTGTCCTTCGACACGTCCGCCGTTGCGCCCGATGATCAGGACGGAGATGGAATCGATGATGCCTATCAGGTCAATGGCTTTACCGATGTGAACGGCAACGGCGTGGACGATTCCCGGGAGGGCGTGAGGGTCATCCAGGACCCCGAGCAGGGCATGGCGATGGGTATGCGGGTTTCCGGTCAGGGGAAAATCGGCCGCCTCGGCGCGCTCCCGCTTTCCGCCGTGCCCGCCACGCTTCTGCCGGCTGAAAAAATGCCCTATGGGATGTTCAGCTTCCGCATCGATGGCCTGGACGTCGACCTGGCCAACCCGAGCGAGGTCACGCTCACGTTCTATTTTCCGGAAGCCCTGCCCGAGGATCTGATGTGGTACAAATATGATATCGCTGGCGAAAAGATGAAAGACTTCTCCAGCCATATCGCCGTGGACGGCAGCAAGGTGACCCTGACATTGACCGATGGCGGCGCCGGAGATGCGGATGGAATCGTCAATGGCGTCATCGTGGATCCCAGTGGCGCCGCGCTGCCTTCGAGCCTCAAGCCCGCAGGATTCGGATCCGGTGGAGGGGGAGGAGGCCAGATCTCCCTCCAGGGGATATGGGTTGTTCTTCTATATCTGCTTTATGCGCACCTCAGGTCGCGCCGCTTGGGTTGAGTCGCGCCCAGTCCAGCCTGATGAAGTGCCGTGTTTCCGTGGGCCCGGAGTGATGCCCGGTTCCCTCAGGCGGTAAAGAGCTGCTTGATCCCCGCGATCTCCTCGCGTGCGTCGTTGAGGATGGCGATGCTCTCTTCCGGCGTCAGCGCCAGGCGCTGAAAGGAGGGGATCTCCGACCAGTCTTCCTTGGTGAGGGGATGGTCGGTGCCGACATGGCTGAGGAGGTTGGCGATGAGGACTACGTCCGTGAGGTCGCCATCCACGCCCGGGTCCCGTTGCAGGTCTTCGTGCTCCGCGGCGACCATGACCAGTTCTGAGGAGAATTTCCATGCCCGCAGGGTGAGGGTGCCGACCTTGGTGTGCAGGACGGAAAGAATCTTGTTCATCGCCTGTTCGTTCTCGGCCAGTTCGGGGATCAGGTCGGAATATTCCAGAATGGGCAATTTTCCGATGTCATGGATGAGCCCCGCCAGCATGGCCTCGTCCGCCTTGATGGACGTGTATTCCCGGGCGATGACGTGGCTCAGGGCCGCCACATTGATGCTGTGGCTCCAGATCTGTTCGAGAAACTTCATTTTCATGGGCGAGGCCAGCTTGTGCTGGAACAACTGTTCCATGGCCAGGGTGGTGACGATACTGCGGACATTGCTGTTGCCGAGGCGGGTAATGGCCGCCTTCACGTCGTCCACCTGGCGCGCGGTGCGGTACAGGGGGCTGTTGACCACGCGCAGCAGGCGCGTGGACAGCACCACGTCGGCATTGATGACCTTGGCGAGCTGCTCCGAGGTGACATTGCCGCGGTCGAGCATCTGCCGTACCTTGAGCGGGATATCGGGCAGGGCGGGCAATTCCACCCGGTTGGCCTTGATGTCGGCGACCAGGTCGTGCCAGAACTGTTCGATCTGTGGTGAAGCCATATGAGGATTTATTCTGTTCTTGGGGCAGTCCCCCTTTTGATCGTTAGGGCGCAGAAAAACTTGAATATTTCTCCCGCCATCCTGATGAGAAATGCTAGGGAACCTCTGATCAATTCATGAACCGGCGTCTGGCGGCTGAAATGTCCCGGCTCTGCGTTGAAAAGCTTGGCGATAGCGCGCGATTACCTGCGCTTTTCGCCTTGATCCGGAACATTTCATCTCGCCATCCATCCGGTCCAGAATGAATCAGAGGTTCCCTAGCCCGCCTCCAGCGTATCCATGAGATCGATCATGAATTCCGTCTCCTCCTGATCCACGGTTTCCCAGGCCTCGAACCCCAGGCCTTCCAGTACCTTGCGGCCTTTTTCATTGGTATGCATATTCGCAAGATGTTGTTGAACCTCGGCTCTTTTATGTGCCAGCCTGGGGCCGATGAGGAGGACATGGTGAATAAGCTGGATTTCGCTGTGCACCAGTGGTCGCAGTTCCTGGCGTATGACCTTCGACAGATCCTCGAAGGTTTCCTCCAGAAAGAAGCCGATATCCGCCTCTCCCCTGATCAGGTCCTTGGCGACGAGCACATAGGTATCGCGATATTGTATCTGTGCGCTCTCCCCGCTGATGTCGGCCGGTTCCAGCATGATCATGCACATCATCCTGACATCGGGGTCCGCGGTGGTTGCGATGCGCGCATCCGTTGGCAGGTCTTCAATATGCTTGACGGGGCTGTCTCTGCGTACGGCGATAATTGCCTCGTCGGAGACCCCCTTGGGGCAGACGACTGGCACAAAGCCCTTTTCCCTGACCAGCACCGTGGCATCGTAGGGGTTGGAGTAGGCCAGGTCGAAGCGGTCTTCAGCGATGGCCTTGCGTTGGGAATCGAAGTCGTCGTAGAGATCCAGGTGGATGGCTTCACTGATGGCTTTCTGCAGCCAGGTATTGAAAATAAACCATCCCGACAGATGGTCCGGGTTGAAATCCGGGCTGACGGTAAAATTATAGGTCATGTCCTTGTCTCCGATGGTATGGGTACCGGGTGTATGCGGTATTCCTATGCTAATGTTTTGTACAGGGATTCCGCCGCCTTGATCCGGCTTCTCGAGGGTTTGCGGCGTACGGAAGTGTAGCCGATGAGACGGCCCTGTCGGATATTGGGAATCACGGTGGCATAGACCCAGTAAAAGCCCCCGTCCTTACGCAGATTCTTGACATAGCCATGCCACTTCTTGCCTGCCTGTACGGTTTCCCAAAGGTCGCTGAAGGCGGCAGCCGGCATATCCGGATGACGCAGAATATAATGGGGAAGGCCAATCAACTCATCCTCGCTGTAGCCGGACATTTCCACGAAGGATTGGTTCACATGAGTGATGATGCCATCGGGGTCGGTGCGGGAGACGATCAGGCGCCCATCCGGTATGGGTGTTTCCACATCCGTCACATAGACCAGGCGCGCGCTCCCATCATGGTACTGCAAGGTGACTTCACGGTATTCACCTGTAATGTCATCAGGGTGCATATCTTTCATCAGGGGGTCCTCCCGCTTAGATGACCTTGGCTATGGATTCCGCGGCGCGCTTGACGTCGAGGAAAATGAGACCCAGCCGCGCACTGGGTTTGGCGAGAATGGAGAGTACCGCTTCATCCCCTGCATGGGTCATCAGAACGTAGCCGTTGTCACCCTTGATAAGCACCTGTTCGATGTCACCACGGGACAGTTCCTGGGCGGTGCGGTCGCCCAGTGACAGCATCGCCGCCGCCATGGCGCCAACACGGTCCTCGTCCATGCCGGCAGGGAGCATGGCTGCCATCATGAGGCCGTCGGTCGAGATGACAGCCGAGGCCTCAATTTCCGCCGAGCTGCCATTGAGATCGCTTAGGATCGAGGTCAATAAATCCGCGCGCATGATGTTTTCTCCTGTGCATTGGAAACATGGTTTTCTGGTTCAGGGTTCTGCCTTGATCGGCTGTCTGACGCCGGATCTGAAAAGCAGGAAAATACTTACTGTTTCATTGGGAATGTTCCTGGTAGTAGCGTTTGCTCAGTGCCCATACCAGCCTGGTGAAGGCCGGTTGGTTCAGGCAAGGCAATCCGGCCAATACCAGGGCAAAGCGCTGACGTCCGATGAAGAGCGGCCAGAACCCCAGTTGGCTGTCGCCACTGGCATTGACGATGGCCCAGGCAGAGGATTGCATGCCCAGGTTGTTGGTCAGCAGGCCGTCGTGCCGTTGCTGAACGGATGCCATGTCGGCACTGAGCGCGGATAGCTCCTCAGCGGCTTCATGGGCAAAACCGTGGCTGGCCAGGTACAGTCCCTGCTGATCTGCCAGCAGCGCCTTGCCGGACCCCGAGAGCGGAGAGAGCAGACCCGGCAGGGAATCCTCCAGCGTGCCCGAGGGCGCCTGCCAGGCCTGTTCCGAGGCCTGGATCCAGCCCAGCTTCTGCACATGATGGAGCAGTTCGAGCGCTTCCTGGAGGTCGTCTGTTCCACATAGCCCGGGCAATGCCTCCCGGGTGAGCAGAGGGGAGGCAGAGGATTGTATCAGGGCGAACAGAAAGCGGCGGGCAGGATCGTCCCCGCTGCCGGAGACTGCGAAATACGCTCCGGCCGGTGTGAGAGAGACATAACGTTCTGCGGTCAGGCGGTATTTTTCCATTATTCACCCAGCCATGGATCAAGAGAGTAGAGCAGTGCCTCGATGAGCCTGGAGACATCCTCACGCTGCCGGGCATCGACTTCGAACAAAGGGGGGTTGAGGCCCAGCTTCTGCAACTCTCCGTGATAGGCTTCCAATGGAGGGGTACGCATGATATCCATTTGTGTCACGCCAACGGCGATCTTGTTGTGATCGATAAATTCCTGAAAGGCCTCCACGAAGAAACGCATATCCTGGAATGGATCGGCGCGTGTGTTATCCAGCAGCAATATCAGGCCGATTCCGCCATGGGTGAGGATGTCCCACATGAAATCGAAGCGCTCCTGGCCCGGTGTGCCATAGAGATGGATGGCCTTTCCATTGCCCAGCTTCATCATTCCATAGTCCATGGCTACGGTCGTCTTGGGCTTGCGCCCACGCGTCATATCACTGGCCTGCTCATCGGTGGCCACGACGGGAATATCGCTGATGGAGCCGATGGCCGTACTCTTGCCCGCCCCGACGGGGCCGGTAAAGATGATTTTGTAATTGCTCATGGTGATGGTATTTTCCTGGTATCCTTAGGGTAAGAGTGACCGCCGGTCAGGAATGGGCTCCCCTGAGATGCTTGAGGATGCTGCCAAACAGCGTGTGATGACGGTGGGGCTTTCTCCCTGATAGGGCAGAGTCCGTGGGCGCAGGCTTGCCATGCAGATCAATCAGCCCCAGTGACAGGGCCGCGCAATAAAACGTGAAGACTTGTTTTTGCGTCAGGCCCAGGACCTTCGCTACCAAAGGCAGTGGCCGGGGCTGATCGATGAGGAGTGCGCTGATGGGCATGGCATGGGGTATTGCCGGAAGGCGGGTCAGGTTGGGCCAGCGCGTCAGCATTACGGGACGGGACAGGTCGGTTCCCGCCGGTACCCGGCCGTCACTCGTCCACAAGGCTATTTTCAAGCTGAATGCCTCGAAAGAGTGGTATCTGCCCTGGATATCCCAACCTGAAGCCGCAAAGCGGGACTCCCTGTCCTTGCACTTGCGCAGGGAATGGCGAATGAGGCAGAGGGGGGTGGTGCACAGTTGCGCGAGCCTTGTATCACTCATGGAATAGTATGCCGTGCGCGCTTCGTGCAGAAAGATGATGGACTGCCAGGTATCGCTGCCGGACATGAGATCGAGCTGCAGGGTGGCTTGACGTTGCAGGCATTCTTCCATGGCATGCATGAGTATGCCCTGAATGGAATCGCGCGGATTGTAGTAGTGGATCTCCTCATGGCTCAGGTTTTTCTTTTCCCGGACAAGATGCCTGTTGGCGTATCCTTCGAAGAGCGTCTTTCCCTCCTGTTCTTCACAAGGCGCTGTGGCTGGGTTTTCTGCCGTGCTTGTTGCTGGTCTTTTTTCTTCAGAAAGATCATGCCGCCCCCCTGGCGGGAGTGCGGAGGCTCGAATTTCCCTGCAGTGGTTGATGGCCCGGATCATGTCGTTGATGCGGACGGGCTTGGGCAGATAGAACGCATTGCGGAGCCCTGGATCCTGGATACTCATGACAATGGCCGGGCGTCGTGGATGCAGGCGCATCTCGTCGATGAAAATCTTTTTTGCATTGGGACCGTCCATGTTGAAAATCGCCGCCTCGGCTGTCTGCCCCTCGCACAGCATGGCGATATTATTGGCGGGCCCTTGCAGGGCCATGGACAGCATCTCCCGTCCCTTTTTGCTGAATCCGAAGCAGGCGAGGCGTAAGGGTTCAGACATGGCATCTTGTCCCAGAGTGATGGGTATCGAGATAGTCATTGACCTCCTTCCACATGTCCTGTAGCTGCGGAGACAGATGTTCCAGTTGTGTCCACATGGTCAGAAATGCCTCGTAGTCGCGGGTATGACGATAAAGATTCAGCAGTTCCTCATGAAGGGCTGTGGTTGCTTCGTCCGCCAAAAGCGCCTCTTCCATCATATGGCGGGCCGCTTCGATCTGGCCGCAGTCGATGAGATCGCGGGCCTGAGCCAGAATCCCGGTGTGGCTTTCACTTTCTTCACCAGTAAGCTGGGCCACAAGCTCCTGTTCTTTGAGGCGGGGTTGGTACAGGCGTGAAAAACGTGGCCATGGCAAAGGCTCCACGAACTCCATGCTTTCCACGTGTCCGCCTTGCAAGGCAGAATACTGCGCATCCGTGAGATGGTTTTGCAGCATGCCCAGGAGCCGGGATCGCAGCGCCCCGCCCTTTCCATTCAATGTAATGAACAGGTCGGTGAGAGCGCCGAAGAGCCTTTCCCCATCGTCCAGTTTCAGGCAAAGAAAGATTCGCCGGACATGACTGATGAGGTCGCCGGGGTTTCGCGTGATGCAGTGGGCGAGACGGGCTGACAGTATTTCAGGTTCTGCAGAGGCAGAGAACCGCGTCAGCGAACGGCTGTGGATGAGGAAGCAGGTTTCTGACGAACGGGGCATGATGTTGGTTCGATGACATCCATGTTGATTTCTACCGGGATATAACGATCCTTTCCCGTAGAACTTTAAGGGATAAGCGCACGGGACAAGGGACTTTGGAAATGTGTTTCGAATTCCCGGGCCTTGGTCACAAAATCGATCATCAATATCTGAGCATTGTGTTAGGGTGATGTGTAGGAAGTTTCTGATGCGCAGTCACGATCCCACTACGGGCGCAAGTCCATTTCAGAGTGGGATGGCATTATTTTCCGTGCCTTGACCAGACTGCCGCCAGTGGTTCCGTGACAATGGCCGTAAACGGCATCAATGGGAACCCTGATACGGATCTGGTGTGGAATGTGACCATGCTGGGTCTGATGTTCCCGGATGGTCACAGTATCAACCCGGCAACGATATATATATTGTTGCCGCGTGAATTACGCTGCCATCAGCGGAGATTTCACTCTGAGCACGGCTGATGGGGGAATCAATGCCGCGGGCGGTACCTGAGGAAACTTGCTATCCGTTTCTGAAAAAGGTGTAACCGAAGGCGCCGGGCAACAATTCCATTTCCTTCACGAGCGGCGATGTAATGTGAGAGCCATCCGGGGATAACACTTTGTTTCATGCGCCGTGCTGCGTGTATCGGCGCATGCATTGGTGTCACACCAGGTTTTATCCAGGGAAGTTACAAGGCACAAACTATGCCTCCAGGGGGGGGATGTCGTAGGGCAGGGATTCCAGCCGCGCCCTGGCGCCGTCCAGGGATGGCACGCACAACTCGGCCTGGTGATGCTCGATCATGAGGGTGGCCAGGGCGTCGCTGCTGCGGTCGCCCGTTGGCGCCGAGCGCACGATGGCGCCCACCGCCGCGCCGCCCTTGCACAGGTGAATGGCCGCGCCGGGGGCGGGCGGCGTGTCCGACGCGATGGTCAGGCGGTACATGCGCCGCTTGGTCTTACCCCGGTGCTGGAGCCGGGTGACGATTTCCTGGCCCGTGTAGCAGCCCTTGGTGAAACTGACGCCGCCGAGCAGTTCGAGATTGACCGTCTGGGGTATGAATTCCTCGACGGTGGGGAGGTGGACCTCCGGGATGCCCGCGCGGATTTCCAGGCGTTCCCAGGCGGCCGCCCCCACCGGGGCCGCCCGCGCGTCCAGCATGGTCCACACCTTTTCCATGGCCGGCTCATCGCCATGGATCGCGTAACGTGGTCCAATGCCGTTCCCGGGCAGGCGGATGATGGTCAGGCCGTCATGTTGACGGATTTCGTTGGATGAGCCGGGCAGGCCGTTTACCAGGGCGTGCAGGGCGGTTTCGCTGTCAGCACCCGAGCACACCAGCCGCACCAGGGTGTCACTGGCATTCTCCAGGGTGACCTGGGACATGAGGACATATTTCTGCAGGCGCCGCATGACGGATTCCAGCAGTGGATGCGGGAGTTGCAGGTAGTAGGTATCGTTGCGCAGAAAGATATGAAATATGGCCAGCAGCCGGCCCTTGGGGGAGCAATAACCACTGAGCTGGCCATGAGTGGCGTCGACCCGGGTGATATCGTTGGTGAGTTGTCCTTGCAGGAACGCCTGCGCATCCTTGCCGCGCACGGCGATCAATCCATAGTGCGAATAATCGGCCATGACGCTGCCCGACAGGGCCACCTTGGTTTCCCGGATGGGGCTGCCGAAATGGGCGACCCCCTCTTCGTCCATGATTGCGCCCGCGTCCTCCAGAAAACTGCGCCATTGATCATTCATGATTGACTGCTCGCTCGTTGATGGGCTGTCCCGGCATGCCGGCTTCCACGGCCAATTATATCATTCCGGCCCCTGCCACGGGCAAGCCGGTGGGGAAATAGCCTGGCACGTCCGGTAATTGCTGAAAAACCCCTGGAAATGGTCTACACTCATCTTCCATGGCAAATAACAACAAGCGGCCGGTTTTCCTCGATCTGACCCGCATTCATCAGCCGGTCATGGCCGTCATGTCCATCGCCCACCGGATTGCGGGCGTGCTGCTGTTTCTTGCCATTCCCTTCGCCGCCTATTTGCTCGACCTGTCACTGCGGGGGCCGGAGTCCTTTGCCGAGGCGCGGGCGCTGCTCGATCATGGCGCGGTCAAGCTGTTCCTGTGGCTGCTGATCTGGGCCTTCGCCCACCATTTCTTCGCGGGTCTGCGCTATCTGCTCATCGATCTGGACGTGGGCGTCGATCTGGCGACGGGGCGGCGCACGGCCATGGCGGCCCTGGGCGCGGGCGCGGCGGCCTTTCTCCTGGGGGGCGTGCTGCTGTTATGAGCCGGCGCGCGTCGGGACTGAAGGCATGGCTGCTGCAGCGTCTCAGCGCGGTCTACATTGGCTTGTATGCCTTTTATTTTCTCTTTGCCATGCTCGGTGGCGCGGCCCAGTCCCATGAGGCGTGGCGGGCCTGGCTGGCGTCGCCAATGCCCGCGCTGGCCATGATCTTGTTTTTTATCGCCCTGACCACTCATGCCTGGGTGGGTATACGCGATGTGGCGGTGGACTATGCCAGGCCCCTGTGGCTGCGCCTGAGCCTGTTGTCCGTGGTGGCCGTGATCCTGCTGGGCTCCCTGAGCGGCGCCGTGATGGCGCTGCTGGCCGCGAGATGAGGGAATACAGAACATGAATATCGAAAGACGGCGTTTCGACACCCTGGTGATCGGCGCGGGCGGCGGCGGCCTGCGCGCCGCCCTGCAATTGGCCCAGGCGGACGCCGCCGTGGCGGTGGTCTCCAAGGTGTTTCCGACCCGCTCCCACACGGTGGCGGCGCAGGGCGGGATGAACGCCGCCCTGGCCAATGTGGTGCCCGACAACTGGCACTGGCACATGTACGACACGGTCAAGGGCAGCGACTATCTGGGCGACCAGGACGCCATCGAATACATGTGCCGCGCGGCCTCGCGCCTGGTGATCGAACTGGAGCATTTTGGCGTGCCGTTCTCCCGCCTCGACAACGGCAGGATCTACCAGCGTCCCTTCGGTGGCCAGAGCCAGAATTTCGGGGGCGACCAGGCGGCGCGCACCTGCGCCGCGGCGGACCGCACCGGCCATGCCATCCTGCACGCCCTGTATCAGCAGAATATCCGCGCCAAGACCCACTTCTTCGACGAATACTTCGCCATCGACCTGCTCAAGGACGATGAGGGCTACATCCAGGGCGCCCTGGTGATGAGCATCGAGAGCGGCGAGCCCCTGGTCATCGAGGCCAAGACCACCCTGCTGGCCACCGGCGGCGCCGGCCAGCTCTACCGCACCAACACCAATGCGCGCATCAACACCGGCGACGGCATGGCCATGGCGCTGCGCGCGGGCATTCCCCTGCAGGACATGGAGTTCGTGCAGTTCCATCCCACCGGCATCGCCGGCAAGGGCATGCTCATCACCGAGGGCGCGCGCGGCGAGGGCGGTTACCTGGTCAACAAGGACGGCGAGCGCTTCATGGAGCGCTACGCGCCCCACGCCAAGGACCTGGCGAGCCGCGACGTGGTCAGCCGCGCCATCGCCACGGAGGTGCGCGAGGGGCGGGGCTGCGGCCCCCATGGCGACTACGTCCTGCTCAAGCTGGAGCATCTCGGCCCGGAGGTCATTCACAAGCGCCTGCCGGGCATTCACAGCATGGTGAAGACTTTTCTGCACATCGACGCCGTGAAGGAGCCCATCCCCGTGTTTCCCACCTGCCACTATTCCATGGGCGGCATCCCCACCAACCGCTTCGGCCAGGTCGTGGCGCCCGAGATGCAGGGGGCCGAGGAACCCGTGCCGGGCCTCTACGCGGTGGGCGAGTGCGCCTGCGTCTCCGTTCACGGCGCCAACCGCCTGGGCGGCAATTCCCTGCTGGACATCGTGGTGTTCGGGCGCGCGGCGGGCAATCACATCATCGGCTTTCTCAAGGAATCCCGCTATCACCGCGCCCTCAACAAGGAGAGCGTGGAGCGCGCGCTGGCGCGCCTGGCGCGCTGGGACCGCAAGGGGGATGGCGAGACCGTGGACGCCCTGCGCGACGAGCTGCAACGCACCATGGAGGAATACTGCGGCGTGTTCCGCACCGAGGAGGTGCTGCAGGAGGGCGTGGAGAAGGTCCTGGCGCTGGAGCGGCGCCTGGCGGATGCCACCCTGCGGGATCACAGCCGGGTGTTCAATACCGCGCGCATCGAGGCGCTGGAGCTGGAGAACATCATGGATGTGGCCATCGCAGCCGTGGTGTCCGCCGCGGCGCGCAAGGAGAGCCGCGGCGCCCATTCACGCATAGACTATCCACGGCGCGACGATGAACGCTGGTTGAAGCACACCCTGTTTTTCAAGGAGGGGAGGCAACTGGACTACAAGCCGGTGAGGATGAAGCCCATCAGCGTGGCGTCCTTTCCACCCAAAGAGAGGGTCTATTGATCATGGCGAGCATGCGGTTTTCCATCTATCGTTACAACCCGGACACGGACGCGCACCCCTATATGAAAGATTATGAAATCGATGGCCTCGACGGGGAGATGATGCTGCTGGAGGCCCTGAAGCGCATCAAGGCGCGGGACGAGACCCTCAGTTTCCGCCGCTCCTGCGGCGAGGGGGTATGCGGTTCCGACGCCATGAACATCAACGGCAGCAACGGCCTGGCGTGCATCACCCCCCTCAAGACCCTCAAGACGCCGGTGGAGATCCGCCCCCTGCCGGGATTGCCCGTGATTCGCGACCTGGTGGTGGACATGTCCCAGTTCTACAAGCAGTACCGCGCCGTCAAGCCCTACCTGGTGGTCAAGGATCCCGTGCCGGAGGTGGAGTTCCGCCAGTCGCCCGGGGAACGAGAGGCCCTCGACGGGCTCTATGAGTGTATCCTGTGCGCCTGCTGTTCCACCTCGTGCCCCTCCTTCTGGTGGAACCCGGACAGATTTCTGGGGCCGGCGGCCCTGCTGCAGGCCTGCCGTTTCCTCTCCGACAGCCGCGACCAGGCCACGGAGGAACGCCTCGACGACCTGGAGGACGCCTACAAGCTGTTCCGCTGTCACACCATCATGAACTGCGTTCAGGTGTGTCCCAAGGGGCTGAATCCCACCGCGGCCATCGGGCGCATCAAGAAAAAGATGACCAAGCAGTTCATATGAGTTCCGGAGCGGGAGCAGTGGAGAAGGCGCGTCTCTACTGGCAGTGCCGGCGCGGCATGCGCGAGCTGGATCTGCTCCTGGAGTCCTTCATGACGCACCGCTATGAAAGCCTGAGCGAAGAGGCACGCTCTGCATTTGGAAAGCTGCTGACCTATCCCGATCATCTGTTGCTCGAGTACCTGATGGGGCGCCTGACGCCCAGCGACAAGGACGTCGCCCATGTCGTCGCGGAGATCCGCAACACCCCTGCGCATTGAGCTGCGCCCTTCGCGGCAGCTCGCCACGGTCCTGGTGGCGGCGCACGCCGGTGGCCTTGCCGTGACGCTGCCCTTGTCCTGGCCATGGTGGGGGACTTCGCTGCTGGGTATGGCACTGGCCGCCAGCCTGGCCTGGAACCTGTCCCGTCACGCCCTGTTGTCTCACCCGCGTGCGGTGTGGGCCATCACCTGGCGCGGGGAGGGGGACTTTGAACTCTCGCGGCGGGATGGAACGCGCACCGCTGCGCGGCTCGCCCCGGACACCTATGTCCATCCCCGCCTGGTCATTCTCTGCTTTCGTCGCGGGCGCTGGGGGCGGGCGCCGGTGGTGCTGTGCCGGGACGCGGTGGATCAGGAGAGCTTTCGCAGGTTGCGCGTGCGCCTCGGCGCCATGGCCGGCGAAGGCCGGTAGTTGGCGGGGGTCAGCACCGTGTTGCGCGCCGGCCGGCGGTCGTCACGCTGCGGATAGTCCAGCGTATAGTGCAGGCCGCGGCTCTCCTTGCGCGCCATGGCGGAACGGATGATGAGTTCCGCCACCAGCGCCAGGTTGCGCAGTTCGATGAGGTCGTTGGTGACGCGGAAATTGCCATAGTAGTCCTCGATCTCCTGCTTGAGCAGCTCACTGCGCCGCAGGGCGCGCTGCAGGCGCTTGTCGGTGCGCACGATGCCCACGTAGTCCCACATGAAGTGGCGCAGTTCGTTCCAGTTGTGGGAGACCACCACCTCCTCGTCGGAGTCGGTGACCTGGCTTTCGTCCCACGGGGGGATGTCGCCGGGCGCCTCGGCCTGGGGCAGGTTCTCCAGCATGTCTTCATAGGCAGCGTGCGCGAACACCAGGCATTCCAGGAGCGAGTTGCTGGCGATGCGGTTGGCGCCATGCAGGCCCGTGCAGGCCATTTCCCCGATGGCGTAGAGGCCGGGGATGTCCGTGCGGCCGTGGAGATCGGTCATGACGCCGCCGCACAGGTAGTGGGCGGCCGGCACCACGGGGATGGGTTCCCGGGTCATGTCGAAGCCGAATTCCAGGCAGCGGGCGTGGACGTTGGGAAAGTGTTCCGCGATGAAGGCGGCGGGCTTGTGACTGATGTCGAGGTAGACGCATTCCGCGCCGAGGCGCTTCATTTCGTGGTCGATGGCGCGCGCCACGATATCGCGCGGCGCCAGTTCGCCGCGGGGATCGAAGCGTGTCATGAAGGGCTCCCCGTCGGGCAGCAGCAGGCGCCCCCCCTCGCCGCGCACCGCCTCGGTGATGAGAAAGGACTTGGCGCGGGGGTGGTACAGGCAGGTGGGATGGAACTGGATGAACTCCATGTTGGCCACACGGCAGCCGGCGCGCCACGCCATGGCGATGCCGTCGCCGGTGGCCACGTCCGGATTGCTGGTGTAGAGGTAGACCTTGCCCGCGCCGCCGGTGGCCAGGGCGACCATGCGCGCGCTGAAGGTATGCACCGACTGCGCCTCCAGGTCGAGGACATAGGCGCCGATGCAGCGGTCGTGATCCAGCCCCAGCTTGCGTCCGGTGATGAGGTCGATGGCCAGATGATATTCGAAGATGTCGATGCCGGGGTGCTCGCGGGCCTGCTGTTCCAGGGTCTTTTCCACGGCGCGCCCGGTGGCGTCGGCAGCGTGTATGATGCGGCGATGGCTGTGACCGCCCTCCCGGGTCAGGTGATAATCGCTGCCGCCATTGGTGTCAGCGCCGCGCGTGAAGGGCACGCCCTTGTCAATAAGCCATTGTATGCCGCTGCGTGCCTGTTCGACGCAATAAGCCACCACTTTCTCGTCACACAGGCCGGCGCCCGCGGCCAGGGTATCGCCGATATGGGAGTTGAGGGAGTCGTGCTCGTCCAGGACCACGGAGATGCCGCCCTGGGCGTACAGGGTGGCCCCCTCGGGGAGGGGACCCTTGGACAGCAGCGCAACGCGCGCATGATCGGCCAGGCGCAGGGCGAGGCCGAGCCCCGCGGCGCCACTGCCGATAATGAGCACGTCGTGAAAGGTTTGCCGTTGCATTCCCGGATGTCTCCTGATGGGGAGATAATATACTGACTGGCCTGATTTTTTCTGATAATATCAAAAATATCGGGCGGCATGCAGGCGGATGCGGGAAGTTTATGAAAAAATGCCGATTTCCGCGGAACTTCATGGAATCCGGACTGTCTACAAAAAAGAGCAAAGGTGTGGGCCTTTGTGGAGGGAAAAGCCCGCATGGGCGAGATAAATGTTGATAAGGAACTGGTCGAACGCGTCCAGAGAGGTGACAAGAAAGCATTCGATATCCTCGTTCTGAAATACCAGCACAAGCTGGTCAAATTGGTATCTCGCTATGTGTATGATTCCAGTGAGGTTCTGGATGTAGTCCAAGAGGCTTTTCTGAAGGCGTACCGGGCGATCCCCACATTCAGGGGAGACAGCGCATTCTATACCTGGCTGTACCGCATCGGCGTCAATACCGCAAAGAACCACCTGATTTCCCAAGGCCGGAAGCCCCCCAGGACGGACGTGGACGCAGAGGAGGCGGAGCAGTACGAAGGGGAATCGCAGCTCAAGGAATATGCAACCCCGGAAGGGCTGTTGCTCAAGGAAGAGGTGGAAGACACGGTTATCAAGGCGATCGACAATCTGCCCGATGACCTGAGGACAGCCATTACATTGAGGGAACTGGAAGGCCTGAGTTACGAGGAAATCGCCGCGGTCATGGAGTGCCCGGTCGGAACGGTAAGATCGAGAATCTTCCGTGCCCGGGAGGCGATACACCAGAAACTGGAACCTTTACTGAAGTGACAACAAGGGTAAGCGCGATGCAAACAACAAAAGAGCAAGTCTCCGCATTCATGGACAGCGAGATGGACCCGCGGGAAATGGACCGCTTGCTCGAACGAATGCGGAACGATTCCCGGCTGAAAGAGAGTTGGCGCGACTATCACCTCATCGGCGACGCACTGCGCCGGCAGTTGCCCCGCCACATCAACACCGAACTCCATACACGCATCTCCGCCGCCATCCAGAACGAACCCACCCATTTCCTGCCACGACAGGCCACCGCCAAAAAAACCGCAATCAGCCACAGAAAGGAAGCGCTGGGATTCGCCCTGGCGGCTTCCGTCACCGCCATCGCCGTGCTGGGCGTGATGCAGGTCAATGGGCCGGAGCAAGGCACAGCCCAGACCGTCACCGTGGCGGCCGCGGGGCAGGGCGGGGCAGAGGCGGCTCAGTCCCAGGCGGAGGCTGCCGCCCAGGCGGGGCAGGCTCAGCCGGATGGCACGCGGCATGACAAGGAGATCGTCTATGCCAGCGTGACGACGGAGCCGGACAGGGTGCACGCCCGGGTTGCTGTGCACGGTCAGTTGGAAGACGCCGCAATGGACTATCCGCGGGAAGCGGCCAATCTCTATGACTATCTGGTCAACTACAACGAATACGCACGGACGCGTTCCCTTCAGGGTGAGATGTATCCCGCCATTCAACTGGTGGGATACACGCCCTAGCACGCGGCCGCCGCGCGCTTTCCGCAAGGGAAGGTGCCGCGGCCGTGATCTTTTTTCCCTCCCGCAATTCTGGCCCTCGCGAAGTCCATCGCAGCTCTCGATTTGTGATAATATGCATGCCGTATTGCGCCTGTTATGGCGCTGACCCATGGCTGATGCGCGGCGCGCATGGGTTTGTTTGGGTTTTCAGTAAATTGTACAGGAGAGTTATTGTTGCTTATTACAGTGCTGTCAGAGCCGCTGAGCGGGCGGGACGGAACCTGAGAGGAGCGGGGCGCGAGCCATGATCAGGGAAAACGCGCGGGTGATTGAAGTCAGGCGTGATGTCGCGGTGGTGGAGACCCGGCGCAGGGTCGCCTGCCAGTCGTGCGCCGTCAACAAGGGCTGCGGCACGGGCGTGATCGCCAGGGTGCTGGGCAACAAGCGATTTCAGCTCGAGGTCCTCAATCCCGTACAGGCCCGGGTGGGGGACGAGGTGGTGGTGGGGATCGAGGATGATGCTCTGGTGTCCGGTTCCCTGCTGGCCTATGCCCTGCCGCTTGTGGCCATGCTCGCGGGGGGGATCGCGGGTGATTTCGCCACGGGCAGCGAAGGCGTCGTGATTCTGTCTTCCCTGGCGGGATTCGCGGCCGGCCTGTGGGCCGCGGGGCGCATCTCCCGCCGGGGAGGCAATGAGGCGCGGTACCGTCCGGTCATTCTCGCCCGCCGCGCGCCCGCTCCTGCCTCCGTGGAACGGGCGCCTACCTCCCTCGAAGAGTTCTGACGTTTTCAGATGACGGAGTATCCAATCATTTTCTCAGCAGGAGTTTGCACATGAAAAAAATGTGGTCGATAAGGGACTGCGCGCAGTACCTGGTCTTGGCGCTGCTTGTGACAAGCAGCAGCGCCCTGTGGGCGGCGGCGCGGGATCTGCCCGATTTCACGGATCTGGTGGAAGATGCGCGTGGCACGGTCGTCAACATCAGCTCGACACAAAAGATCACCCGCGGGCGTGGCTTCGGGCCTTTCAGCGACCCTCACGGCCGCCGGCCGGAGACACCGTTTGACGATTTTTTCCGCCGCTTCTTCGGCGACGAATACGGGGATGGCGGCCCGGAGGAGTTCTATGACAAGTCCCTGGGTTCCGGTTTTATCATCTCCGAGGATGGCTACATTCTCACCAATAATCACGTGATCCGGGGCGCGGACGAGGTCATCGTCAAGCTGTCCGACAAGCGCGAATTCGTGGCCGAAGTGGTGGGATCGGACAAGCGCAGCGATATCGCCTTGTTGAAGATCGATGCACAGGGGCTGCCCGTCGCCAGAATCGGGGATTCCAACAAGCTGAAGGTGGGGGCCTGGGTGCTGGCCATCGGCTCCCCCTTCGGTTTCGACTACACGGTGACGGCCGGCATCGTCAGCGCCAAGGCGCGCAGTCTGCCCAACGAGAACTACGTGCCCTTCATCCAGACGGATGTGGCCATCAACCCCGGCAATTCCGGCGGCCCCCTGCTGAACATGGAGGGCGAAGTGGTCGGGATCAATTCCCAGATCTACAGCCGCACCGGCGGTTTCATGGGCCTGTCCTTCGCCATCCCCATCGAGGTGGTGATGGATGTCGTGGAGCAACTCAAGACCAGCGGTCACGTGGTGCGCGGCTGGCTGGGCATCCTCATTCAGGATGTGACCCGGGAACTGGCGGAGTCCTTCGGCATGGACAAGCCCATCGGCGCCCTGGTGGCCCGGGTGCTGCCCGACAGCCCGGCGGAAGACGCGGGCATCAAGGTGGGTGATGTCATCGTGGAATATGACGGCCGCGAGGTGGGAAGCTCGTCAGCCCTGCCCCCGATGGTGGGGAGCACCAAGGTGGGCGAGAAGGTGAAAATCAGGATCATCCGCGAGGGCAAATCCAGGACGCTCAAGGTCAGGATCAGCGAACTGCCCGAGGACGATGAAATCCGGCTGGCCCGTGATGGGGGTGACGGCACCAGCGAGGTGCGCGTCAAGCGTATCGACGTGGTTGTGTCGGAACTTACCGAGGAGCAAAAGCGGGAGCAGGACGGCAAGACCGGGGTCTATGTCGATGCGGTGAAGTCCGGTCCGGCCTCCCGCGCGGGCATCCGCCGCGGTGACATCATACTCAAGTTCAACGGCGAGGATGTGGAGGGCGTCAAGCACTTCAAGAAGCTGGTCGAGGACGCCCCCGAGGGCAGGCCGGTGCCGGTGCTGATCCTGCGCCGCGGCAGCCCCATTTTCCTGGCCTTGAAGATCGCCGGGGAAGACGAGGAATGAAGCCGGGTACCGGCAAGGCGGAGGGATAGGCCCGCGGAAGACATGTGCCGCTGAAATCACCAATCCCCTTCCCAAGGCCGGGAAGGGGGCGCCTAGTCCGGGAACTGCCTGCGTGGGCGCCCGGCCAGCGCCTGGAATCCGATGGCACAGACCCCATATAGTTGAAAGAGACCGCTGCACACATCATGCGCCAGATTCGTAATTTCTCCATCATCGCCCATATTGATCATGGCAAGTCGACCCTCTCGGACCGGCTGATCCAGGTATGCGGCGGCTTGAGCGAGCGTGAAATGTCGGAACAGGTGCTGGATTCCATGGACCTGGAGCGCGAGCGCGGCATCACCATCAAGGCACAGAGCGTCTCCCTGGAATATCGGGCCAGGGACGGGCGGAAATACCTGCTCAACTTCATCGACACGCCCGGTCACGTGGATTTTTCCTACGAGGTTTCCCGCTCCCTGGCCGCCTGCGAAGGGGCGCTGCTGGTGGTGGACGCCTCCCAGGGCGTGGAGGCGCAGACCGTGGCCAATTGTTATACGGCCATCGAGCAGGGGCTGGAGGTCGTGCCCGTACTCAACAAGATCGATCTGCCCACCGCCGAGCCGGAGCGGGTGATCCAGGAGATCGAGGAGATTGTCGGCATCGAGGCGGGTGACGCCGTGCGCGTCAGCGCCAAGACCGGCGAGGGTATCGGGGATCTGCTGGAAACACTGGTCTCCCGGATTCCCCCTCCCGTGGGCGATCCCGATGCGCCCTTGCAGGCCCTGATCATCGATTCCTGGTTCGACAATTTTCTGGGCGTTATTTCCCTGGTGCGCGTGGTGCAGGGCACGCTGCGCCAGCGGGACAAGATCACCGTCATGTCCACGGGGCGGGGCTACCAGGTCAACAAGACGGGAATCTTTACCCCCAAGCCTCTCGAACAGGACGCCTTGCGCGCGGGGGAGGTGGGCTTCGTCATCGCCGGCATCAAGGAAGTGGACGGCGCGCCCGTGGGGGATACCCTGACGCACACATCCAATCCGGCTGCGCAGCCCCTGCCCGGTTTCCAGGACGTAAAACCCCAGGTCTTCGCCGGCCTGTTTCCCGTTTCCGCGGACGATTACGAGGCCCTGCGTGACGCCCTCGCCAAGCTGCGCCTCAATGATGCCTCCCTGTTTTATGAGCCCGAGACATCCCAGGCGCTGGGCTTTGGTTTCCGCTGCGGCTTCCTGGGCATGCTGCACATGGAGATCGTTCAGGAGCGCCTGGAACGGGAATACAATCTCAATCTCATTACCACGGCGCCCACCGTCATCTACGAGGTCGTGACCTCCAAGGGCGAGGTGCTCAAGGTGGACAACCCCGCCCGCCTGCCTCCGCCGGGCACCATCGCCGAGATACGCGAACCCGTGATTCAGGCCGATATCCTCGTGCCCTCCGATTATCTGGGGGCGGTGATCAATCTCTGCGTCGAAAAGCGTGGTGTCCAGAAAAAAATGCATTATCATGGCAAACAGGTCGCCGTGACCTATGAATTGCCCATGAACGAGGTCGTGCTGGATTTCTATGACCGGCTGAAATCGGTCAGCCGGGGTTATGCCTCGCTGGACTATACATTTCTGCGTTTTCAGTCCTCGGACCTGGTCAAGCTGGATCTTCTGATCAATGGTGAGTGCGTGGACGCGCTGTCCCTCATCGTGCACCGCGAGCGCGCGGCGCTGAAGGGGCGGGAACTGGCCGAGAAGATGCGGGAACTGATTCCCCGGCAGATGTTCGATGTGGCGATCCAGGCCGCGATCGGCTCCCACATCGTGGCCCGGGAGACTGTCAAGGCCTTGCGCAAGAATGTCACCGCCAAGTGTTACGGCGGTGATATCACGCGCAAGAGGAAATTGTTGGAGAAACAGAAGGCAGGGAAGAAGCGCATGAAACAGGTGGGGGTGGTGGAGATTCCCCAGGATGCGTTTCTGGCCGTGTTGCATACAGGTAAAAAGTAATGAATTTCGACTTTCAGGCAGTGATGGTGGTGGCGTTGGCCATTTCCGGCGCGATCTGGCTGGTGGACGCCATCAAGTTCGCGCCGCGCAGGCGCCTGGCGCTGGCCAGGGCCACGGAACAGGCGGGTGGAGAGCTGGACGAGGAGACGGTCAACAAGGTGGCCAAGGAGCCCTTGCTGGTGGAATATTCCCGTTCCTTCTTTCCCATCATCCTGGTGGTGCTGCTGCTGCGTTCCTTCGTCATCGAGCCCTTTCGCATCCCGTCCGCGTCCATGATGCCGACACTGCTGACCGGCGATTTCATCCTGGTCAACAAATACGCCTATGGCCTGCGCCTGCCCATCCTGGGCACCAAGATTGTCGAGGTCGGCGAGCCCAGGCGCGGCGACGTGGTGGTGTTCCGCTTTCCCAAGGATCCCTCCATCGATTACATCAAGCGGGTGGTGGGCCTGCCCGGCGACAGGATCGCCTATTTCAACAAAATGCTCTTCATCAACGGCGAGCCCGCGGAACAGAAATCGCTGGGACTGTATACCGGCGTGGGCGCCGGCCTGGACATGACGGGCGCCAGTCTGCGGGAGGAGACCCTGGACGGGATCAAGCACCAGATTCTGATCGAGAACAGCCGCAAGCTGGTCGAGGGGGAATTCGTGGTTCCCGAGGGCGAGTACTTCGTCATGGGAGACAACCGTGACAACAGCAACGACAGCCGTTTCTGGGGGACGGTGCCCGAGGAGAACCTGGTGGGTCGCGCCTTCATGATCTGGATGAACTGGGATTCCAGCATGGGTGGCGTGAATTGGGAGCGCATTGGCAACAGCATCGATTAAACACGACTGGGGGAGCAGAAAACATGATGCGGAAATACAATAAGAAAGAAGCGGGACTGACCGGCCTGGGATTCATCTTCATCCTGTTGATCCTGGCCTTTTTCGTGGCGCTGGGGTTGAAGCTTGTGCCGGTCTACCTCGAATACTACAACGTCACGACTTCGTTGCAATCCCTGGTGAAGGAGGACAGCTCGGAATTGTCCAGCAGCCAGGATATCAAGGCCCTGCTCAATAAGCGCCTGGGAATCAATGATGTGACCAGCGTGAGCGACCAGAACATCGCAATCGAGAAAGCAGGGGACAACACCCTCGTCACGGTTGAGTACGAGGTGAGGAAGAACTTTCTGGGCAATGTGGATATCGTTGTCACATTCAAAGACAGTGTAGAATTGGCTGGCAGTTGAATACGGATTATCAGCGGCTTTGTAAGAGGCTAGACTATCAATTCAATGACCTGCAGTTACTGCGCGCGGCCCTGAGCCACCGCAGCACCGGCAGGAACAACAACGAGCGCCTGGAGTTTCTGGGCGACGCCATTCTGAGCGCCGTCATCGCCGAGGCCCTGTTCCAACAGTTCCCCGATGCGGACGAGGGGGTTCTGAGCCGCTTGCGCGCCAGCCTGGTGAAAGGCGAGACACTGGCACGGCTGGCGCGGCAACTGGATCTCGGCGAATACCTGCTGCTGGGCACGGGTGAAATGAAAAGCGGAGGTTTCCGGCGCGACTCGATCCTGGCGGGAACGCTGGAGGCCATTATCGGCGCTGTCTACCTGGATGGCGGCCAGGCCAGCAGCCACCGCCTGGTCCATACCATTTTTCATGAGGAACTGGCCGGCGCCTCCCCGGATACCCTCGTCAAAGATCCCAAGACCCGTCTTCAGGAGTATCTGCAATCCCGCAAGCGCGCATTGCCCGTGTACAGTGTGCAATCCATCGAGGGTGGCGGGCACGAGCAGCGCTTTACCGTGGATTGCCATGTGGAGGAGATGGGAAAGCGGGTGACCGGACACGGTTCCAGCCGGCGCAAGGCCGAGCAGGATGCCGCGGCCAGGATGCTGGAATTGATCCAGGGGTGATGCGGGCGGGATAGATGATGAATGCCCCCCGCCAGTTGCCCCACTGCGGCTATGTCGCCATTATCGGGCGCCCGAACGCGGGTAAGTCCACGCTCCTCAACCGTCTGTTGGGGCAGAAAATCAGTATTACTTCCCGCAAGCCCCAGACCACCCGCCACCGCATTCTCGGCGTGAAGACCGATTCCGGCGCCCAGGTGATCTACGTGGACACCCCCGGCCTGCATGAGGCGGGAAAACACGCCATGAACCGGCTCATGAACCGCGCCGCGCTGACGGCCCTGCAGGACGTGGACGTGGTGCTGTTCGTGGTCGACGAGTTGCACTGGTCGGAGGAGGAGCGCTATATCCTGGGCAAACTCCAGGGCCTGAAGACGCCCGTCATGCTGGTCATCAACAAGGTGGACAAGCTGGCCGGGCGCGAGCGCCTCCTTCCCCATATCGAACGGCTGTCCGCTCTCCACGACTTCACGGCCATCATCCCCGTCTCCGCCCGTAATGGCGCCAATGTGGAGGCCGTCGAAGCCCAGGTAAAGGCACTTCTCCCCAGCGCTCCCCAGCTCTTTCCGGAAGACCAGGTGACGGACCGCAGCGAGCGCTTCATCGCCGCGGAACTCATCCGCGAGAAGCTCATGCGGCGCCTGGGGCAGGAACTGCCCTATGCCCTGACGGTGGAAATCGAGGAGTACACCATGAAGAAGGGGGTTCTCCATGTTGGCGCCCTGGTCTGGGTCGAGCGCACGGCGCAGAAGGCCATCGTCATCGGCAAGAACGGCAGTTTTCTCAAGGAAACCGGTAAACAGGCCCGCCGCGACATGGAGCAGATGCTGGGACACAAGGTTTTTCTCAGGCTGTGGGTCAAGGTGAAGAAGAAGTGGAGTGACGACGAGCGCGCCCTGCGCCATCTGGGATACAGCGAGTGATGCGTGATGCAGACCCTGCGAGTCGACCGCCAGCCTGCCTATGTCCTGCACCGCAGGCCTTATCGCAACAACAGCCTGCTGCTCGAATTGCTGACCCGCGATCACGGCCGGGTCGCCGTCGTGGCGCGCGGGGCCCGGCAGCCCAGGTCGCGCTATCATGGCCTGCTGGTCCAGTTTCAGCCCCTGCTGGTTTCATGGTCGTGCAAGGGAGGGTTGGGCGCCCTGGGGCAGGCGGAAATTCATTGGACCGCCCGCCGCCTGCAAGGCGAGAGCCTGGCCTGCGGGCTGTACGTCAATGAACTGCTCATGCGCCTGGTGCACCGCGACGATCCCTGCCTCGCCATATTCCAGCTCTACACGAGCGTGCTGGCCAGGCTGGAGAACGGCCAGGCGGACAACGAGGCGGCATTGCGCCTGTGTGAGCGCGACCTGCTCCAGGCCCTGGGATATGGCATGGCGCTGGACCATGATGTGGAAAACGGCGAGGCAATCCGCCCTGAGTGTGTATATAATTATTTTCTCGACAAGGGTCCCGTGCTGGCGTCCGGTAACGGCGTGACGGATACACCGCGGGCTGGAGTGGTGCAACTCAAGGGCAGCAGTCTCAATGCGCTGGCCCAGGGCAGGCTGGACGATAGAGAGGCCCTCAAGGAAGCCAAGCGCCTGACGCGCATGACGCTGGGAAAACTGCTGGGGAACAAGCCGCTCAACAGCCGCAGCCTGTTTCGCGAACGCCAGGGCGCGGTTCGCAAGCGGGCGTCCACACCCGGCCCGTAGACCATCAATTCAGGAACAAGACGACATGGTTTTCAAACAGGCGCAGCAGGATATCCTTCTGGGGGTCAACATCGATCATATCGCCACCCTGCGGCAGGCGCGCGGCACCCTCTATCCCGAGCCTATACAGGCCGCGCTGGAGGCGGAGCAGGCGGGAGCGGACAGCATTACCCTGCATCTGCGCGAGGATCGCCGCCATATCCAGGATCGGGACGTGGAAATGCTGCGAGGCATCCTGCAGACCCGCATGAATCTGGAAATGGCAGTGACGGAGGAGATGCTGGGCATTGCCGAGCGCATCAGGCCCGCTGATTGCTGCCTTGTCCCCGAGCGCCGCGAGGAACTTACCACGGAGGGAGGGCTCGACGTGGCGGGCCAGGAGGCACGCATCCGCGAGGCCTGCGCGCGCCTTGGCGAGGCAGGTTGCCGGGTTTCCTTGTTCGTCGACGCCGACCTCCATCAGATCGATGCCGCTGTCCGCGCGGGCGCGCCCTGCATTGAGATCCACACGGGGCATTACGCCGATGCGGCCGACAGCGTCGCCTGCGAAAAGGAGTTCATGCGCATCAAGCAGGCCGTCGCCCATGCCGCCGAGGCCGGCCTGCAGGTCAACGCCGGCCACGGCCTCAACTACCACAACGTGGAACCCATCGCCGCCATGGTCGCCATCCGGGAGTTGAATATCGGGCACGCCATCATCGCCCGCGCCCTGTTCACGGGGCTGCAGGAAGCGGTCAGGGAGATGAAGCGCCTCATGCGGGACGCGCGGCCATGATCTTCGGCGTCGGCGCGGACATCGTGGAGGTGCGCCGCATGGAGCAGAACCTGGCGCGCTACGGCGACCGCTTCGCGCGGCGCATCCTCACGGATCGTGAGTTCCGGGAGTTCACCCGCAACACCCGGCCCGCCCACTTCCTCGCCAAGCGCTTCGCCGCCAAGGAGGCCACCGCCAAGGCCTTCGGCACCGGGTTCCGCAACGGCCTGACCCTGCGCCACATCGGCGTGACCCACGACGATCTGGGCCGCCCCATGCTGGAATACAGCGGCGCCGCAGAGGCCTACCGGCGCCGCTGCGGGGTGCGCGAGAGCCACCTCAGCCTGTCCGATGA
>WGFB01000095.1 GCA_015492435.1 Gammaproteobacteria bacterium
CCGCTGGCGAACAGGGTCACGTCGTGGCCCTGCCGGACGAGTTCTTCGGTCAGATAGGAAACCACCCGCTCGGAGCCGCCATACAACTTGGGCGGCACGCTTTCCACCAGCGGAGAGACTTGAGCAATCTTCATAAGAACCTCCTGTAACCAACTATTTTATATACTTATGATTCTCCTCTTCGCAAAGGTTGAGGGATTCCGCCAAGCAACTGAAAATTAACGCCAAAACAGAATCCACGGGGAATTCATTTCCTATTATGGGGCTGGTTGGTTGCTTTTAAAGAGTGACGATTTCGCCCATTCTCAGGCACTCATCGCGGGTTTTACAACCCCCTCACTCCTTTGGGGAGGGCAGAGGTGGGGGAATGGAATACAGCAATCCCCAGCAACTGCCGATAGCGCCTTCAATATATTTGCATAAACAGATATAATGCCGCCATGACAACCGAAGAAATCGCCTCCCTGTTCAAGGCCCTGTCCGAGCCCGTGCGCGTCAGGATCATGTATCTGCTGCTGGAAGCAGGGGAGTTGTGCGTCTGCGACCTGGTGGACACCCTGGGCGTGTCCCAGAGCGTCGTGTCACGCCACCTGGCCTATTTGCGCAATCACGGACTGGTCGCCACGAGGAGGGAAGGGGTGTGGATCTATTACCGTCCCGTGGAGGGCTGTTGCAGCGCGCTGTTCGAGCATATTCGCGAGAGCGGCGCGGAATGCCTTGAATTGAAAACCGATGTCATACGCCTGTCCGTGACCTCTCGGCTGCGTAAGTGTGGATGAGGGGTTTAGTTACAAGATACAAGATACAAGGTACAAGATACAAAGAACAAAGCGCTGCTTTCCTTGTGTCTTGCAGAATCAGAATTTTGTCTTCGTGCCCTTCGTGGTAAAAAATAAATTACACGTGTAATCAGGTAATTATTAAAGATATGAAGAAATTTTCCAGGTCAATATATTTGTTTAAGCGTATATACGGGTAAATCAATGAAAACAAACATCGCGATCAATGGGTTCGGGCGCATGGGCAAACTGGCCCTGCGCGCGGGCTGGAATCATCCCGATCTGAGGTTCGTCCACATCAACGAGATCGTGGGCGGCGCGGCGTGCCATGCCCATCTCCTGGAGTTCGATTCGGTGCACGGACGCTGGGACCACGACATTTCCGCCGAAGAAGGGGCCATCCACGTGGATGGGCAGACCCTGGGTTTCAGCAGCAACCGGGACCTCGAAGCCACGGACTGGGCGGCGAGTGGGGTGGACCTGGTCATCGAGTGCACGGGACGCTTCAAGACCCTGGACGCCCTCCAGCCCTATCTGGACCAGGGGGTCAGGAAGGTGCTGGTCTCGGCGCCGCTGCCCGAACCCATACCCAACATCGTCATGGGCATCAACGATCATATCTATGATCCGGCGCAACATCCTGTGGTGAGCGCCGCCTCCTGCACCACCAACTGCCTGGCGCCGGTGGTCAAGGTGATGCACGAGGGGATAGGGATCCGCCATGGGTGCATGACCACCATCCACGACATGACCAACACCCAGACCATCGCCGACAAGGGCCACAAGGACCCGCGCCGCGCCCGCGCCTGCGGGCAATCGCTGATCCCCACGTCCACGGGCTCCGCCAGGGCGATCACGCGCATCTTTCCCGAACTGGCGGGGAGGCTCAACGGCCTTGCCGTGCGCGTCCCGCTGCTCAATGCGTCGCTCACCGACTTCGTGTTCGAGGCGGAGCGCCCGACGAGCGCCGGGGAAGTCAATGGCCTGTTTCAGCGGGCATCCAATGAGGAACTGGCGGGCATCCTGGGATACGAGACACGCCCCCTGGTGTCCATCGATTACAAGGACGACGCGCGTTCCGCCGTCATCGATGGCCCTTCCACCCTGGTGGTCGATGAGACCCAGGTCAAGGTGCTGGCCTGGTACGACAACGAATGGGGTTATGTCAACCGCATGATAGAGCTGGCGGCCAGGATCGCCCGGCAGATGTAAACCATGGACAGCGGCCTGCGCAATTATCTCGTCATCACCGCCAGTTACTGGCCCTTCACCCTGACCGATGGCGCCATTCGCATGCTGGTGGTGCTGTATTTCCACCTCCTGGGCTACACGCCCTTCGAGGTGGCCATGCTGTTCCTGTTCTACGAGTTCTTTGGCATTGTCACCAACCTCGCCGGGGGATGGCTGGGGGCCCGCATCGGCCTCAACTACACCATGCACCTGGGCATGGGGCTGCAGATCGTGGCCCTGGCCATGCTGACCGCGCCCGATGCCTGGCTGACGGTCGCCTATGTCATGACGGCCCAGGCCCTGTCAGGCATCGCCAAGGACCTCAACAAGATGTCCGCCAAGGCGGGCGTCAAGACCCTGGTGCCGCAGGGCCGGGAGTCGCGCCTGTTCAAGTGGGTGGCGCTGTTGACCGGGTCCAAGAACGCCCTCAAGGGCGCAGGTTTCTTCCTCGGGGCCCTGCTGCTCCAGGTGGCCGGGTTCCGTGGCGCCATGCTGATGCTGGCGGGTGGTTTGTTGCTCATATTGATGATTTCCGCGCTGCTTCTGCCGCGAGGCCTGGGCAAGGCCAGGACCAAGCCCGCCTTTTCACAGCTCTTCTCCAACCAACCGGCCATCAACTGGCTGTCCGCCGCGCGATTTTTCCTGTTCGGCGCGCGGGATATCTGGTTCGTGGTTGCGCTGCCGGTCTACCTGTATGCCGTTTTGGGGTGGAGCTTTACCCAGGTGGGCGGTTTTCTGGCCGGGTGGGTGATCCTCTACGGGATCGTCCAGGCCTGCGTGCCCGCCATGGTGCGCCGCGGCCGCCATGGCATGGGACCCGACGGCGGTACGGCCCGCCTCTGGGCCTTCGTGCTGATGCTGCTGCCCGCCGCCATCGCCCTGGCCCTGCAGCAGGGGCTGGAACCCGGCCTGGTCATCATTACCGGCCTGTTGTTGTTCGGCGTCGTTTTCGCCATCAATTCCGCCGTGCATTCCTATCTGATCATCGCCTGGGCGGAACACGACAAGGTCTCCCTGAACGTGGGATTCTATTACATGGCCAATGCGGCGGGGCGCCTGACGGGCACCGTGCTGTCCGGATGGATCTATCAGACCCAGGGGCTGACGGGCTGCCTGTGGTGGTCGGCGGCCTTCGTGTTATCGGCATTCCTGATCTCGCAGCGCCTGCCAGAGCAGCCTGGCGGTATCCCAGGGAATGCCAGGGGATGATATGCGTTGAGCTTCAGCCCGGTGGGGTCTTGCGCAGCAGGACGATATCCCAGATGGCAGCCGCAATCACCGCCACCAGACCAATGATGTGTACCGGCATGAAAACCAGAATCCCGGCGAATGCCGCCACGGCGCCGGCGGTGCCCACATAGAAGGGACCGTTCTTGCCGTGACGGGAACGCCCACCCTTGAGCCCCCATACCGCAATGAGCAGAAAGATCGCCAGCAGGGGTATCAGGATGGCGTCATTGATGATAAATCCCAGCCCCATCGCCGTGAGCGCGGCCAGCACCGGGCCGACCCCCAGACAGCACAGGCTGGCAAAGATGGAACCCAGTGATCCGGTAATCTGCTTGAACATGGAAAGCCTCCTGTTATCCGGCGCAACACGACAGTTGCGAAACGTCCTTATTGAAGGTCTGCGCGCACAGCTTGAGTCCTTCAACCATCGTCAGGTAGGGAAACAACTGCCCGGCCAGGTCTTCCACATGCATGCCGTTGCGTATCGCCAGGGCGGCCGACTGAATGACCTCGCCGCCCTCGGGCGCCAGCACCTGCGCGCCCAGCAATTTACCGGTTTCCCCGCTGGCCACCAGTTTGATGAACCCCCGGGTATCGAAGTTGGCGAGGGCGCGGGGCACATTGTCCAGGGTCAGGGTGCGGGACACCGCTGGAATCCCCCAGTCCCGGGCCTGTTGCTCGCTGAGGCCCACCGTGCCCACCTGGGGATCGGTAAAGACCACCGCCGGCATGGCGCTGAGGTCCAGCCTCTCATCCCCGCCGGTCATGTTGACGGCCGCGCGGGTGCCCGCCGCGGCAGCCACATAGACATACTGGGGTTGATTGGTGCAGTCTCCCGCGGCATAGATGTGGGAGACTGAAGTCTGCATGCGGTCGTCGATGAGTATTGCTCCATCCCCACCGGTTTCCACGCCGGCCTTGTCGAGAGAAAGCCGCTCAGTGTTGGGCCGGCGTCCCGTCGCCACGAGCAAGGCGTCTCCCTGGATCTGTTCACTTCCGTTTTCCAGAATGAACTCATGCCCGTCGTGACTGACAGAGGCGGGGACGCAATGGGTCTCGATTCTCATCCCCTCCGCCTCCAGCAGCGCCTGTAACGTCGCGCCTATCTCTGCATCCTCCCTGGAGAGCAGGGTACTGCGCGCCAGCAGTGTGACCTCGGATCCCAGGCGGAGAAAGGCCTGGGCCAGCTCCAGCGCCACAACCGAGCCACCCAGGACGATCAGGTGCCGGGGGAGCAGCCCGGCCACCAGCGCCTCCGTCGATGTCCAGTAAGGCGTTTCGGCCAGGCCGGGGATATCCGGAATGGCCGGCGTCGCCCCGCTGGCAACGAGGATACGCTCCGCCGTCAGAGTTTCTTCGCCACCGCCATTTTTCTCGATGATAAGGGTATGGGCATCCATGAAACGCGCCCAGCCCCGCACGAGTTGGATGCCGGGATTCTGCTCCAGGATACTTTCATACTTCGTGTGCCGCAGGTCATCCACGCGCGCCTGTTGCTGCCTGACGAGGGCAGCACGGTCAATCTTTGGTTTGTTCAATGGAATGCCGGAAAAATCGTGGCTTGCCTGCAAATGGGCAATATGCGCGGCGCGTATCATGATCTTGGAAGGCACACACCCGATGTTGACGCAAGTCCCCCCGATGACCTCACCGCCCTCGATGAGCGTTACCCGCGCGCCGTTCTCGGCAGCTTTGATGGCCGCGGCGAATGCACCTGAGCCGGTACCGATGATGGCAATGTGCAGGCCCTTGCCATTGCCGCCAGGCGCCTTCACCGCTTCACCCGCCTGGCTGACACCGTATCCCATTCCCTGTATGGTATCCAGAACCGTTTGACCTTGATCTTTTTCGGCTCCACCGCGGCAATCCCTTCCCCATAGGATACGGTAGCCCTGACGCCAGGCAGTGTATTGAGGGCCTGTTCTATTGCACTGGCGCAATGGCCGCAGGTCATGCCCGTGATATTCAATGTGATCGATGTCATGATTCGTCTCTTCATTTTTTCTCAAGAACAGCGGTATAACGAACAGCGTTTACCCGCCTGCCTGTTTC
>WGFB01000096.1 GCA_015492435.1 Gammaproteobacteria bacterium
GGTGATCGTAGCGAGGCGAGTGGGAAATGGAGGACAGTTTTTCGATCATTTGAGGCGAATAGTGGTCGCTATTTAACGAAAATGATCGAAAAAATGGACCCATTTCCCGCCGCCGCAGTAGATTCATCCTAAGTCCGACAGCCTCCTAGCCCCCTTCGATACGGTGGTCATGCTGCGGCGATGCATTCACGCCACTGGCTGTGAATGACGGGCGCGAGCGTCTTTCCCGTGCACCACGGGAAAAGAACCTGTTACAATACCCTGCTGCTGTTGACAGGATGATTCCATGACCATACGAACCCGATTCGCACCCAGCCCGACCGGCTATCTCCATATCGGAGGGGCGCGCACCGCGCTGTTTTCCTGGCTCCACGCCCGCAAGCATGGCGGCAGCTTCATTCTGCGCATCGAGGATACGGATCTGGAGCGGTCCACCGCCGAGTCGGTCAATGCCATACTGGAGGGCATGACCTGGCTGGGGCTGGAGTACGATGAGGGTCCGTTTTCCCAGATGGAGCGCATGGACCGCTATCAGGAAGTCATCCAGCAATTGCTGGACGAGGGTAAGGCCTATCGCTGTTATTGCTCGCGCGAGCGTCTCGACATGCTGCGTGCCAAGCAGATGGCGCGCAAGGAAAAGCCTCGCTATGACGGGTATTGCAGGGAACGCCGGGAGCCGCCCCCGTCAGATGTGCGTCCCGTCATCCGCTTCCGCACGCCCGGGGAGGGCAGTGTCATGGTGGATGACCTGGTGCGTGGCCGCATCGTTTTCAGCAACAGTGAACTGGACGACCTGATCATCGCGCGGTCTGACGGCACTCCCACCTATAATCTCACCGTGGTGGTGGATGATCTCGACATGGGCATTACTCATGTGATCCGGGGCGACGATCATCTCAACAACACCCCGCGCCAGATCAATATCCTTTCCGCACTGGGCGCCACGCCCCCGGTCTACGCCCATGTGCCCATGATTCTGGGGGAGGATGGCGCGCGCCTTTCCAAACGTCATGGCGCGGTGAGCGTCATGCAATATCACCGTGACGGATACCTGCCCGAGGCCCTGCTCAATTACCTGGTGCGCCTGGGCTGGTCCCACGGCGATCAGGAAATCTTCTCCATCGATGAGATGATCACGTATTTCGATATCAAGGATGTCAATCATTCGGCGTCCACGTTCAATGCCGGCAAGCTGCTGTGGCTCAACCAGCACTACATCAAGACTTCCCCGCCGGCCCGCATTGCCCATCATCTCAGCTGGCACCTTGGGCGCCTGGACATCGATCCCGCGCAGGGTCCGCCCCTGGAAGAGGTGGTCAAGGCCCAGCAGGAACGGGCCAAGACCCTGGTGGAAATGGCCGAGATCAGCGCTTTCTTCTACCGGGACTTCGACGACTACGACGAAGCCGCCGCCAGAAAACATCTGCGGCCCGTGGCCGCGGAACCCTTGCAGAAGGTGCGTAATGTCCTGGCATCGCTCCAGGACTGGCATCCCGAATCCCTCCATCAGGCGGTAGTGTCCGTGGCCGAGGACCTGGGCATTAAAATGGGCAAGGTCGCCCAGCCCCTGCGGGTGGCGCTGAGCGGCCGCGCCGCCTCGCCCGGCATCGATGTCACCCTGCACCTGGTCGGAAAGGCGGCCGCCCTGCGGCGCATCGACAGGGCCCTGGCCTACATTCAGCAGCGCGCCAACGCCGCCTGACGGGGCGTACGGTCACCGGGTTTTTCACGTCATGGATACCGCTCCCCGCCCCACGAATTTCATTCGCCAGATCATCGAGCGTGACCTGGGCGAAAACCGCCATGACGGCCGTGTCGTCACCCGCTTTCCGCCGGAGCCCAACGGTTATCTGCATATCGGCCATGCCAAGTCCATCTGCCTGAATTTCGGCATTGCCGAGGACTACCGGGGCGAGTGCCATTTACGCTTCGACGACACCAACCCGCACAAGGAGAACGCCGAGTTCGTGGCGGCCATTCAGGAAGACGTGAAGTGGCTGGGCTACGACTGGGGCGATCAGGTCTATTTCGCCTCCGACTACTTCGAACAGCTCTATGAATTCGCGGTTGAGCTGATCAAGAAGGGCAAGGCCTTCGTGTGTGACCTCTCGGCCGAGGAGATTCGGGAATACCGCGGCACCCTGACCCGTCCCGGCATCGACAGCCCCTACCGCAACCGCAGCGTGGAAGAGAATCTGGACCTGTTCCGGCGCATGCGCGCGGGCGAGTTCGAGGACGGCGCGCGGGTGCTGCGCGCCAGGATCGACATGGCCTCGCCCAACATGAATTTGCGCGATCCCACCCTGTACCGCATACGGCACGGTGTCGTGCACCATCAGACCGGCGAGGAATGGTGCATCTATCCCATGTACGACTACACCCATCCCATTTCCGATGCCCTGGAGGGGGTGACCCACTCCATCTGTACCCTGGAGTTCGAGGATCACCGTCCCCTCTACGACTGGGTGCTGGACAACGTCTCCGTGCCATGCCATCCGCAACAGATCGAGTTCTCGCGCCTCAACCTGGAATACACCGTGGTGAGCAAGCGCAAGCTGACCCAACTGGTGGAGGAGGGTTTCGTGGAAGGCTGGGACGATCCGCGCATGCCCACCTTGTCCGGGCTGCGGCGGCGCGGTTACACGGCGGCCTCCATCCGCGATTTCTGCGACCGCATCGGCGTTACCAAATCGGATAACGTGGTGGAAATGGGCGTGCTGGAGAACTGCATCCGCGAAGACCTCAATGCCAATGCTCCCCGGCGCATGGCCGTCCTGCATCCCCTGAAGATCGTCATCGAGAATTTCCCGGAGGGGAAGGTGGAAGAGGTCGAGGCCATGAATCACCCCCAGGATCCCGGTCAGGGCAGCCGCAGCCTCCCTTTTACACGGGAGATCTATATCGAAAGGGACGACTTCAGGGAGGAGGCGCCGCGTAAGTTCAAACGCCTGGTGAGCGGTGGCGAAGTACGTCTGCGCTATGCCTATGTCATCCACTGCCACGAGGTACTCAAGAACAACCAGGGAGAGATCATCGAGCTGCGCTGCACGTACGACCCCGCCACGCTGGGCGCCGATCCCGAGGGCCGCAAGGTGAGGGGCGTCATCCACTGGGTCTCGGCCTCCCATGGCGCCGAGGCGGAAATCCGCCTCTACGACCGCCTCTTCAACCATCCCCGCCCCGATCTGGGTGGAGAGAATCAGGATTTCCGCGAGCTGCTGAATCCCGGTTCCCTGCGCACCCTGACACGCTGCCGCGTGGAGCCGGCCCTGGCGGCGGCCAAGGCGGGCGAGCGCTTCCAGTTCGAACGGGTGGGTTATTTCTCTGTCGACCCCGCCCGCGCCGCCGGCGGCGTCCCGGTTTTCAACCGCATCGTCACCCTGCGCGATACCTGGGCCAAGATCGAGAAGCGACAGGCAGGGACCTGATACGGGAAGCAAAACAATCTTTTATGTATCTCCCGCTTGACAGAAAAAGACGCGTGTCGTAAAGTGCGGCACTCGTACATGGCGGGGCTATAGCTCAGCTGGGAGAGCGCTTGCATGGCATGCAAGAGGTCGGCGGTTCGATCCCGCCTAGCTCCACCAGGCAAACCACCTCTCGTTTGGTTTTCCACGTCCCCATCGTCTAGACGGCCTAGGACATCGCCCTTTCACGGCGGTAACAGGGGTTCGAATCCCCTTGGGGACGCCATTACATCCCGCACGCGTCCAACACCGCTCAAAGGCTTCTGGTTTACCATTGACATATCCTCCGAGGCGCCCGTCCCCCACATTACGCGGCGCGGGTCATGTTTCTCCATCCTTTCCATGAGAACCTTGTTTTTTTCTGAAATACATATAGATACCCCAGATCGCAAGAGTCGCGCCCAGCACGGCAAGAATGATATTTCCCGTTGTCGCGCCCGCCAGCAGTCCCAGGCCGCCGAACAGGAAGAACAACAGGGCCGCGCAGCACACTATTTTGACAGCGATCAGGGTGGTCATGTTTTCCCTGGCCATGGGGCCTCCTGAATCTGGAGTTTCTGGAAGTCGTGGGTCCCCTAACTTAGCAAACCCACGGGCAGGATACACTTGGCATCGCGGCTGAACCAAGAAGGTAAAGCCCGGCGATGCCACTATCGGTTTGAATTTTGACGCGATAGTGGCAAAATTCATATGAAAAATCATATAGACACAGTATTCAGATGTCTGCGCAAGGCCAGCAGACAGGATCGAACCCAGGAGTGAAGTGATGCCAAGAGCGAGTCTCAATCTCAATTTCAGTGAGCGTATCGTGATCAACGCCAGTCAGCTGGCATGGGTGGGCGCTCTGGCGCCGAGGGTCTGGCACAAACAGTTCGAGCGCGAGCTGCCCGGGAGAGGGCGCTCCACGTCCCTGGTTCGCTGCCAGACCAACGCGTTCTTTGAGAAACATACCCACCCCATGGGTGAGGAGGTTCTGGTTCTGGATGGAGTCTATGCCGATGAGCATGGCGAATATCCAGCCGGCACCTACTTGCGCTATCCCCCGGGGTCTACTCACAAGCCCTACAGCGAGACGGGATGCATCCTCTTTGTCAAGGTGGACCATTTTCAGGAGGGGGATGATCAGAGGGTGGTGATCAGGGAAGACGAACTGAACTGGACGCGCCACGAGTGCGGTTGTGCCATGGCGACCTTGCACAGCTACGGGGAGGAGCATACCGCCCTGGTGAAATGGTCCGAGGGACAGTGTCCCCCGGTGCACTCGCGCCAAGGCGGCGAGGAGATATTGATACTCGAAGGGGATCTGGCGGATGAAAACGGCACTTATCCCAGCCGCACCTGGATCCGCTATCCCCATCTCAGCGAGCACAATTTTGTTTCCAAGGAAGGGGCGCTGGTCTTTATCAAGAATTGCCACCTGCCATCCGGGGGTTGAATCCGGCGATCACTCGCGATCCGCCATCACGATTCACATCGACGGCAGAGGCGGGGAACCCGGCCCAGGGGGGCTGGCGGGTAGCCGTGGCGCCATTCACCCTGATATAGTGCGGCCATGGAATACGCGGAGACAAATCGGATAACAAGTGCCGCCCGCGAGGATGCGCGCGTTTGCGAACCATGGTTTCACGGGCGCTTTTTTCTGGTTCTGATCCTCGCGGGATTGGGTTTTACATGCAACAGCATTGCCGCTTCCCCACTGCAACTGGATGACGTCCGGCTCAACTGGTCCTTTCTTGTTCTCAAAGGCGGCATGGGTCCTGTCTCTGTCAGCGCCGACGTCCGCCTGCTGAGGGTTCCCGAGGCTGAACTGGCGCGGGCTTTGCTGGATCCTTCCGAGGGGGGGAAGCCTGTTTCCGCCGGCGGGGAAGCCCTGCTGATTGATTTTCATTCCAACTCCCTGGGCAAGGATCTGCGCACCCGTCTGTGGTTCCGCCCGGGAGACGCGGCTGCCCTGCAACGGGGCCGCATCGACCTGACGCCGCGGAACGAGCGCTACAGGCTGTATCGCTATACCAGGACCGGGTTGTATGTGGTGAGGCGCTGGCCGCTTCCAGGAGAAGACCTGAAGGCGCCTGATGCCTGGGGAAGCGTAACGCACAGTTTTGTTGCCTATCCCGAGGAGATCTCCGGTGATACCGTCCTCTCGGATCCTGCCATATTGCTCTATCTTGCCTCCGTGGCCAGTTTCCAGGCGCATGGTGATGAGGTCCAGTTCCGGGCCTATTTCGATGAAAAACTTTTACTCGTGACCGTGCGCTATGAAGGGGACGAAGTGGTGACTGTGGATCTTCAAGCCGATGGCCCCGATGGAAAGCGTGGCATCAAGGGCAAGCGGAACGCCATGGTTCTGGGTATCTCGTCACGTTTGTCAGGGGGTGGGGGCGGCGATACGGGCTTGAAAATCGCCGGCCTGGGAGGAAAGCTCAGAATTCTGGTGGATCGCGAATTGAGAATCCCGCTGGAGCTGCGCGGCAGGGTCAGGCTGGCGGGCAATGTAAGCCTGCGCACGAGAAAGGTGACGCTGGGTCAGGGGCACTGAGTCTCCAATCCGGCGGCAAAACCCAGCCTTGCGCCTTGTGTCATATTACCCGCCTACAATAGATGTCGTACTCAGCGACAGGCTGCTGTCCGCTGCTGGATCATCCCACCTCCTGGTGAGAAATGCGGGTCAAACCTGAAGTGAGGTTGGGTCCGGGCGGCCCAAAGCATCAAGGCTGTGGAAAAGCGGTATTTCCAGGCACCATCAGTATGTTCCACAGCCATCGGGCTTGCCCGCCGCGCAGTGAATCGTGACATGGCAGCCTGGACAGGACAGGGCGTGCTAACATGGATATATCACCAGGAAGGAGGCGCGGGATAATGAGACAATCGGCGTTTTTCCCTGTTCTGCTGTCCCTGTTGTTTTCACCGGTGGTTACCGCCGGGTCCTTGAGCGGCCAGGATATCGTTCAGCGCGTGGAGGATCTTCTTTGGGGGCGGACCAGCGAAGGCCGCTACGAGATGCGCATCACCACGCCTCACTGGCAACGCACCCTCCAACTGCGGGTGTGGATGGAGCGGCCCGAGAAGACCTTTATCCGTATTCTTTCCCCCGCCAAGGAGGCCGGCACCGCATCCCTGCGCATAGGCAGCGAGATGTGGAACTACCTGCCCAAGGTGGAGCGCACCATCAAGATTCCCCCCTCCATGATGCTGCAGCCCTGGATGGGCTCCGACTTCACCAATGACGATCTGGTCAAGGAAAGCAGCATCGTCGATGACTATACCCATGAGCTGGCGGCCGAGGAAGCGCGTGATGGCGCGGCCGTCTACCGCATCGAGTCCATACCCAGGCCCGAGGCCGCGGTGGTGTGGGGCAAGCTGGTCTACGAGGTGCGCCGCGACGACCTCATGCCCCTTAGACTGTCCTACTACGATGAACGCGGGCGCCTCATCAAGGTCCTGAGTTTCAGCGAGGTGCGCGAAATGGGTGGGCGCACCCTGCCCACCCGCTGGGAGATGCGGCCCGTCGAGAAACCCGGCAATGCCACCGTGATACGCCTGCTCGAAGTGCGTTTCGATGTGCCCATCGACAGGCGTATCTTCACCCTGCGCAACCTGCGCCAGAGCAGGCCATGAGCCTGGTCCGCATCGAGGGCCTCAACAAGCGCTACCGCCAGGACAGCATCGCCGTGGACGCCCTGCGCGATGTCGATCTGCGGGTGGAGGAGGGCGAGTTTCTGGCGCTGGTGGGACCTTCCGGTTCGGGCAAGACCACGCTGCTGAATCTCATCGGCGGCCTGGACAGCCCCACGTCCGGGCGCATCTGGATCGGCGGGAAGGAGATTGGCCGCTTGTCGAGAGGCGCCCTGTCGCGCCTGCGCCTGGAGCAAATCGGTTTCATCTTCCAGGAATACAATCTGATTCCGGTGCTCTCGGCCATGGAGAACGTGGAATACGTGATGCTGCTTCAGGGCGTGCCCGCCCGCGAGCGCCGCGAACGCGCCCTGGCGGTGCTGCGGGAAGTGGGCCTGGAAGATATGGCGCAGCGCCGCCCGCCCCAGTTGTCGGGAGGACAGCAGCAGCGGGTGGCGGTGGCGCGGGCCATCGTCTCCCGGCCGTCCATCGTCCTGGCCGACGAGCCCACCGCCAACCTCGACTCCGTCAGCGGCGCGTCGCTGCTGGACCTGATGCGCGGACTCAACGAGCGCCACGGCGTGACCTTCCTCTTTTCCACCCACGACCCCATGGTGATGGAGCGGGCGCGGCGCATCATCCGGCTCCATGACGGGCGTATCGTGGCCGATGAGGGGGATGCGGGCGGGCCGGATGATGCGCCGCGCCCGCTCCATCAC
>WGFB01000097.1 GCA_015492435.1 Gammaproteobacteria bacterium
CTACCTTGCCCGCGCCCAGCGCCTGGGTATTGCAGGTGGGGAATTTCGGCAGCAGGAAAAATGCCGACGCCCTGCGCGAGCGCCTGCGCCGCAACGGTTTCCGGGCCTTCGTGGACGAGAAGGTCAAGGGTGGGGCCACCACTTACCGCGTTTTCGTGGGGCCGGAGCTGATCAAGGGCAATACGGACATCCTCAAGCGCGAGTTGAAGGAGGATCTGAACCTGAACGGCATCGTCATTCCCTATGAGCGGTAGGGGGCGTGAAATCGTGGTAGAATCCTGATGGCTTCCCTGATGTGGATCGATTACGCCCTCCTGGCCGTGGTGGGCCTGTCGGCGCTGGTGAGCCTGTTCAGGGGCTTTGTCAGGGAGGCCCTGTCACTGGCCGGCTGGGTGGCGTCCTTTCTGCTGGCGACGCGTTTCGCGGATACCGCCGCCGCCAGCCTGGCGGGCTGGGTGCAGCAGGAGCAGGCGCGGCAGGTGCTTGCCTTCGCGTCGGTGTTCGTGGCGGTGTTGATTCTGTGGGCCGTCATCAGCCGCCTCATCGTCAAGCTGATCCGGTCCAGCGTGTTGAGTGGACTTGACCGGGTGATCGGCGTATTCTTCGGCCTGCTGCGCGGCGTGGTGCTGGTGGCGGTGCTGGTTCTGCTGGGCAGCATGAGCCCCATGGCGGACGACCCCCTGTGGAAGGACTCCATTGTGATTGCCTGGGTTCAGGAATTCACGGACCGGGCCGTTGAGTATATGGAGATGAACGTTCTGGATGAGGGGCGGAATGCCTGAAACGGTGTTTTCGTCCGCCGCGCGGTCAGCGCGCGGCCGTTATTTCAATGAAGGTTTTCGGGATCGATGGCGGCGTCATCCCCCTGAGGGCGGGGGACGGCGTTTCCGGCTCATAGTGAGAGGTTGACAGCATGTGTGGCATTATCGGCATGGTATGCAAGACGAACGTCAACCAGTCCATCTATGATGGATTGACGGTCTTGCAGCATCGCGGACAGGACGCCGCCGGGATCATGACCTGCGAGGATCAGAAGCTCTACCTGCGCAAGGACAACGGGCTGGTGCGCGACGTGTTCAAGACCTCGCACATGATCAACCTGCGCGGCAACTGCGGCATCGGCCATGTGCGCTATCCCACCGCGGGCTGCGCTTCTTCATCCGAGGCCCAGCCCTTCTATGTCAATTCCCCCTATGGCATCGCCCTGGCCCACAACGGCAATCTGACCAACGCCGAGCAGTTGAAGAAGGAGCTGTACCGCGACGACAAGCGCCACATCAACACGGATTCCGATTCCGAGATTCTGCTCAACGTCTTCGCCCATCAGTTGCAGGACTCGGGCAAGATGCAAGTGGACAAGGAGGATGTCTTCGACGCGGTGGCCAGCGTGCACGAGCGCTGCAGCGGCGGCTACGCGGCCATCGCCATGATCACGGGTTACGGCATCATCGGCTTCCGCGATCCCTGGGGGATCCGCCCCATCGTGTTCGGCAAGCGCGAGACGGACCTGGGGACGGAGTACATGATCGCCTCGGAGAGCGTGGCGCTGGACGTGCTGGGCTTCGAGCTGGTGCGCGATATCGCCCCCGGCGAGGCCGTCATCATCACCCTGGACGGCGAGCTGCACACCCGCCAGTGCGCCAGGAACCCGGTGTTCTCGCCCTGTATTTTCGAGTATGTCTACCTGGCCCGTCCCGATTCCATCATCGACAATATCTATGTCTACAAGGCGCGCCTGCGCATGGGGGAATGGCTGGCGCGCAAGATCCGGCGCGAGTTCCCGGACTATGACATCGACGTGGTGATCCCGATCCCGGACACCAGCCGCACCGCGGCCCTGTCCCTGGCCAATGAACTGGGGGTCAACTACCGCGAGGGCTTCATCAAGAACCGCTATATCGGACGCACCTTCATCATGCCCGGCCAGCAACTGCGCAAGAAGTCCGTGCGCCAGAAGCTCAACGCCATCGATATCGAGTTCAAGGGGAAGAACGTCCTGCTGGTGGACGACTCCATCGTGCGCGGCACCACCTCGCAGCAGATCATTCACATGGCCAGGGAGGCCGGGGCGCGCAAGGTCTATTTTGCGTCGGCTTCCCCGCCGGTGCGTTATCCCAATGTGTACGGCATCGACATGCCGGCGGCCAGCGAACTCATCGCCCACAACCGCAGCGACGAGGAAGTGGCGCGCAAGATCGGCGCCGACCGCCTGTTCTACCAGGATCTGGAGGATCTCATCGACGCCGTCAGCAAGGGGCGCAGCAAGGCCTCCCAGTTCGATACCTCGTGCTTCAGCGGCCAATACGTCACCGGCGACGTTACCGTGGAATATCTGTCCCGCATCGAGGCCCTGCGCTGCGACGGCAATCTCAACAAGCAGGCCAATGCCGGCCGGGACGTGGTCGGCCTGTGACGATTGTGTTTTGAACGCCGCCATTGTAGGATGGGCGGGTATGGGCTGGAAGGGCGCCGATTTGATGTACAGCTTGCGGGCGCGCAATAAATTCTGCTTAAGGAGCCTCTGATCAATTCATGAACCGGCGTCTGGCGGCTGAAATGCCCCGGCTCTGCGTTGAAAATCTTGGCAATAGCATGCGATTGCCTGCGCTTTTCGCCTTGATCCGGAACATTTCATCTCGCCATCCATCCGGTCCAGAATTAATCAGAGGTTCCCTAAAGCGAGGAAACCTGCTTTGGCGCGTGCCGACGGCGGGTTTTTTTGTGCCTGTTTCCAGTGTCCGGGAACCGCCCCGCGCGCGGGGCAACAGGAGGTAGGCCATGTACGATGATTCCGAGAACTACGGCCTGAGCACGCGCGGCATCCGCGCGGGCCAGGTGAGAACGGCGGAGGGGGAGCAGTCGGAGCCCGTCTTCACCACGTCCAGCTTCGTCTTCGACAGCGCGGCGCAGGCCGCCGCGCGTTTCTCCGGGGCCGAGCCCGGCAATGTCTATTCCCGCTTCACCAATCCCACGGTGCGCACCTTCGAGGAGCGGCTCGCGGCGCTGGAGGGCGGCGAGCGCGCCGTGGCCACGGCCTCGGGCATGGCGGCCATCCTCGCCACGTGCAGCGCCCTGCTGGAGTGCGGCGGCCACATCGTCGCCTCCAATGGCATCTTCGGCAGCACGGCCCTGCTGTTCAACAATTACCTGTCGCGCTTCGGCATGAAGACCGATTTCGTGCCGCTCACGGACCTGTCCGCGTGGGAGGCGGCCATCCGGCCGGAGACGCGCATGCTGTTCCTGGAGACGCCTTCCAATCCCCTGGCGGAGGTGGCCGATATCGCCGCCCTGGCGGAGCTGGCCCATGACCGCGGCTGCCTCCTGGTGGTGGACAACACGGTATGCACGCCCGCTCTGCAGCGGCCCCTGTCCCTGGGGGCGGACGTGGTGGTGCTGTCCGCCACCAAGTACCTGGACGGGCAGGGGCGCTGCGTGGGCGGCGCCGTGGTGGGCAGCGGGGCGCTGGTGGGGGAGAAGGTGTACGGTTTCATGCGCACCGCCGGTCCCTGCCTGAGCCCCTTCAACGCCTGGGTGTTTCTCAAGGGCCTGGAAACCCTGCAGGTGCGCATGCAGGCGCACAGCCACAATGCCCTGCGCGTCGCCTCCTGGCTGGAGACACGCCCAGGCGTGGAGCGGGTCTATTACAGCGGCCTGGAGAGCCATCCCCAGCATGCGCTGGCGCGTCGCCAGCAGGGCGGTTTCGGCGGCCTGCTGGCCTTCGAGCTGGCGGGGGGGCGCGAGCAGGCCTGGCGCTTCATCGATGGCGTGCGCTTCATCTCCATCACCGCCAACCTCGGCGACGCGAAGACCATGATCACCCATCCGGCCACCACCACCCACGGCCGCCTGACCCCGGAGGCGCGGGCGGCCGCGGGCATCCGCGATGGCCTGGTGCGCATTGCAGTGGGGCTGGAGAACGTGGAGGACATCATCGCCGATCTGGAACACGGTTTCCGCGCGGCGGGCTGATCCGCCTTTCTCACCGGGATGGCGCAATGCCGCGAAGACCTGCTGGCCGTCTACCGGGCCGCCCTGGCCGCGGTGGAGGGCCGCGCCGCCGTCGCCGCCTTTCTGCGCGATCATGATCTTCCGGGGCCGGTGTACGTGGTGGCCATCGGCAAGGCGGCGGCCTCCATGGCGCGGGGCGCCCATGAGCAACTGGGGGAGCGCATCGCCGAGGGGCTGGTCATCACCCGCCATGGCTACGGGCAGGGTGTCGGGCGGGCGTGCCCCCGCATCGGGCTCATCGAGGCCGGGCATCCCGTTCCCGATGAGGGGAGCCTCGAAGCCGGGCGCCGCTTGTTGTCCTTTCTGCGGCGGGCGCCGGACGGCGGCGTGCTGCTGTTTCTCATGTCCGGCGGCGCCTCCTCCCTGGTAGAAGTGTTGCCGGCGGGCGTGGCGCTGTCCGATCTGCAAAGGGCCAATGACTGGCTGCTGGGGTCGGGGCTGCCCATCGCCCAGGTTAACGCCGTGCGCCGGGCCCTGTCGCGCATCAAGGGCGGGCGGCTGGCGGCATTTCTTCCCGGCTGTCCGGTGTGGAATCTGCTGATCTCGGACGTGCCGGGCGACGACCCCGCCGTCATCGGTTCCGGTCTGCTGGCCGCGGGCGCGCGGGCGCCGTTGCCGGAGGGGCTGCCTCCCTGGCTGGCGCGCCTGGTGGCGGAGCGGGCCGCGGACCCCGCCGCCGGCACGCGGTCGCCCGGCATCCACACGGCCATCGTGGCCAATGCCGCCATGGCCCGCCGGGCCGCGGCGCGGGAAGCGCGGGCGAGGGGGTATGCCGTGCGCCCGCATGACCGCGAGGTGGCCGGGGATGTGCTGTCCGTTGCCCGGGAAATGGCGGAATGCCTGCGCCTCCAGCCACGCGTGCTGCACATCTGGGGCGGGGAGGCCACCGTGCGCCTGCCGGACGAGCCGGGCCTGGGCGGGCGCTGTCAACATCTGGCCCTGTATATGGCGTGTTTATTGCAAAAAGCCGGGATGGAGAACTTCGGTTTTCTCGCGGCGGGAACGGATGGCGGCGACGGCCCGGGCGACCGGGCGGGCGCGCTGACGGACGGCGGCACCCTGCCAC
>WGFB01000098.1 GCA_015492435.1 Gammaproteobacteria bacterium
GGGGTTCTGACCCTGACCATCCCCAAGCGGGAGGAGGTGAAGCCGCGCAAGATCACGGTGAACGCGGCCTGACGCGGCGGTTGTATCCATCATCGTCCGGGGGCGCTGCAGAGGCGCCCCTTTTCTTATCATCCGGCACGGACGATTTTCTCGTGGCCGGTTTTTGCCCAAAAATACGTGTTCCTAATGCCACCCCAGCTGCGCGCCAATTGCGCATTGCTTCCGGGAAATGGGGTATGGCACAACCAGAAGTCTGATTGGACATCCCGGCCGGCCATCGCCGTTTACGCTTCGCCCAAGCCGTAAGCTGTTCGATCCTGTGATGAGACTTCTGTTGGACACGGTTTGGCGCCGAAGATCGTGTGGGGCACCGAGGTACCAGGGGCTGGAGTGCCGGGACGGCTTCCTGCCTTGAACCAGATGGGTGACTTGTGCGTAGTGTATTCACCTCCGATGCCGAAGAGTATGACATAACGGGTGCGACAGGCGTAACGGCGGTGGATGATATCGATATGATGCTGTTATCAGCAGGGCCAAGTTTTGGCCGTTGACCGGGGGCTGGCTAATGGGTGGGTGACCCCATGCCTCACAGCCGTCCCGCCTCCATGATAAGGGCGTTGGTGAGCCAGCCGGAGACCGGCTCGTCCTTGCAGCCGTTGACCGTTATAATGATGTCTGCGGTCCCCGGACGGCCGAGCAGGGCGTTCCGGGCGTCGGCCATGGTGACGTTCTCGGGTAGGACGATAAAGGTCTGTCGGGGCAGGAGGGACCCCAGATCGGAATAGCGACCCAGTCCTGAGACAGCTGCGTCGTGTTGGCCCGTATCCAAACACCGCTCTGCAAGATACCGGTCCACTACGCTTCGGTGCACCACGGCCAGGGCCCGCCCGGCACCGTCCAGGATCGGCAGCCGATTGACGCGCCCCTCTTCCATCTTGTCCAGAATCTTCTCTAAGGACAGCTCGTCCAAGTCCGCAGACCACGAGAGGCTAACCATGTTCTCCGGGCGGATCATCCATGAAGTGACAGGCACGGTGCGCAGTCGCCCATCCATGCTCAGCAGTTCCCGCAGCGTGCGTTCCGACTCCCGCTGCTGCTCCTGGGAAAAATAGTAGGCGACAAGGGCGCCCACCCAGGCGCCGATCAGGGGTAGCAGACCCGCCATGTAGTCGCCCAGTCCCTTGGCCGTTTCCGGATCCTTGGCCCAGAACAGCAGACCGAGAAGGATGCCGAACAGGAGGACGCCGGCCAGAACGAGAATCAGGCGCGCAAGGCGATACCGGGTCGTCTGGTCCAGCCCGGCACCCCCTGGACTGCCGCACGCCATGGCCTGGTTCCTGACGTTACCGGTAGATCACCGGCACCAGCAGGGTCGACTGCTGCCAGTACTGGCAATCCTGGGTGGGGGTGACATCGACCACGATGGGCTCCTTGATTGTGCTGAAGTGGCGCGCCAAGAGCCACTGGTCTCTGAGGGGGGCGGGTGCGGCCTGATGCGCATAGTAAGTAAAGATCCCGCCGGGGCGCAGGAGGCGCCCTGCATGGGGGATGAAGGCCCGATACCAGATGTCGCGTTCGGATTCGTCGATGGGACAGGTGTCGAAGAGGATCCCGTCAAAACTGCCCGCAGGGAGGTCGTTCACAAAATTTTGCCAGAACCCCTCCAGGACGGTCGCTGGAACCGGAAGCCCCTTGGCCCAGGCTTGCGCGCGCCGGGCTATCTCAGGGTGGGCCTCGATGACGGTGTAGCGCTCGATCCGGCCCTGACCGATGGCCCGCGCCGACATTCCGAGGCCGAAGCCGATCTCCAGTACGTGGCCGCCATTGCGGGCCGCCACCTGGCCCATGGTCTCCATTACGGGGCGCTCCCAGTATTGGATCACCTGTTGATCGCCGATGGCGAGCCCATCGTCATCCCATCGGGCGGGCGCCGAACACCACCACGCCTGGGCTGGCGGCATCAGGGCCTCTGCGTAAGTTGTATCCTTGGCAACCAAAGTAGATCTCCCATGTTATCGAGTATTATAGCGTTTCCGGTACCTGCTCCGCCAGATGCAGGGCCCGCTCCAGGTCGAACAGGGCTGGATCGCCAAAGCGCCGGGGCAAGGCATAGAGCCTGCCCTGGCGGCGCAGGGGCGCGAAGGCCTCGCAGTAGTTGTCCCAGGTCTCGGTTCCAGGTTTCATGGCCGGATTCCATACGGTCACCTGGGGGACATAGTCGGCCTCTGCCAGCGCCAGGGCCAGAAAGTGACGCATGTAGAGGTCGGAGCGCGGCAGGGAGTAGCCAATGAAGACGATACGCCGCACTGACTTCAGATATCTGCGCATGAGCTGCCACTCGCGCAGGAAGTGGGTGACGTCCTTCTTCCAGGTGGGCGGTTCTATGGCCATGGCGTCGCCGGAACGCAGTCGGTTGAGGGAGTCGTTACCGTTGTTCAGATAAACATCGTTATCGGGCCGTTTCAACCACTCGGTGATCGCTCGTTCGTAGAGACAGAGCGGTTTAGGGTTGTCCGAAAGTACGCGCCTTTTCCAGCCGTGGGAGACTGTGTCTAACTTATTCGTTTCGAGCTGCTTTCCAGCCCCCACAATATACAGCCCCCCATGGGGCCGCAGGACCAGTGGGTATCCCTTGAAATCATGACGACGCTGCTTTGCATATTGCGCCCAGGGTACACGATAACGCCATGCATTATTGAGGGAGCGGTTTTCTGCACGATATTGAGCACAAAAATAGGCGTGCAGAGCCCGGTCGAAAGCCAGATCCCAGTTGAACTGAATGACCAGCGGATAGGTTTCATCCTCCATATCTTTGAACGAAGCCAGGCCCAGATAGGCCAGCAGATTGGCGTGGCGCGAGCCCCGATCGGTGAAGAGGTCCGGGTCCTCGCTCTGACTCTCCCGCTTAACTTGGTCGATGTGCTCGGCAAAATGTTGATATTCATTGTTCTCGATCAACTCCCGCCCTGCCTCAACGCACATATACATCAGGGTGCGGCGGAAGTGCTGTAGTAACTCGTCTCCCTCTACCTTTGCGTTATTACCATCAACATAGATGTCAAGCGCCTGGTTTCCTTTCAGTGCCTCGAGGTCGTTGGCCATCTCCGCCAGGCCGTATAGTTCCTCCACGTCCAGGAAGCGGGTATTGATGGCGGCCGCCGAGCCCTTGATCTGTCGGGTGAAGGCGAGCAGGGCCGCCAAGGTGCGTTTCAGGGGTTGTTTCTGAGCCGCGTCTCCGGTGAGTCTGTCAAAGGCCTTATCCATAAACGTGGGCATTGTGGGAATACCCAAATCCCGGGAGCAGCCGGCGCCGATCACGATAGCGGTGCGGGGCAGTACCTTGCTCATGACTCTCCCCGGTCGGCAATCAGGGGCTCCAGCCAGGCCAGGCCGCCCTCGTCCAGATCATAGGCATAAGGCCGCATGTCGTGCCGGATACCGCGCATCTTGAGAATCTGCAAGGTACGAATCACGTCCCCGGAAGGGTACTGGTGGTAGTCGAGCTGGATCACTCCGGAGGCCAGGTAGCGCTCCAGACC
>WGFB01000099.1 GCA_015492435.1 Gammaproteobacteria bacterium
AGGGGGAAACCCACCCCCTGCCGGCCCCCTTCTTCGTCATCGCCACCCAGAACCCCAGCCACCAGATCGGCACCTTCCCCCTCCCCGAGTCCCAGCTGGACCGTTTTCTCATGCGCCTGCACATCGGCTATCCCGACAGCGCGGCCGAGCGCGCCCTGCTGATGGGCAGCGACCGCCGCGACATGCTGGCCGCGCAGCAGGCGGTGATGACGGCCGCGGAGCTGCTCGCCCTGCAGCAGGAGGCCGCCACCGTCCATGTGTCCGAGCGCCTGGTGGACTATGTCCAGGCCCTGCTGGCCTTCACCCGTGAGTCGCCCCTGTACCGCAACGGCCTGTCGCCGCGCGCCGGGCTGGCCCTGCTGCGCTGCGCCCAGGCCTGGGCCATGCTGGCGGGACGCGCCCAGGTGCTGCCGGAGGACGTGCAGGCCGTGTTGCCCGCCGTGGCCGGCCACCGCCTGCAGCCCTCGGCGGAGCACTGCACCCAGGAAGGCGACGCCCTCACGGAAACCCTGCTGAACAGCGTGCCCGTCACCTGATTATCCCCCAGCGCGTGCCGCCGGCGTCCCATGCAGTTCTCTCTCACCGCCCTGCCCCACCGCCTCTACCGCCTGCTGCGCATCGAGCGGCGCGCGCCGGGGGCGCGCAACCGGCCCGTCACCCTCTCCCGGCAGCGGGTGTACATTCTGCCCACGCGCTTCGGCCTGGTATTCGCCCTGTTGGTCTTCGTCATGGCCACCGGGGCGGCCAACTACAACAACAACGTGGGCTTCATACTCACCTTCCTGCTGGCGGGACTGGGGCTGGTGACGATCCTCCACACCTACCGCAACCTGGCCCACCTCACCTTCCGCGCGGGGCGGGCGTGGCACGTGTTCTGCGGCGAGCCGGCGCGCTTCACCGTGTTCGTGGACAATCCCCACAAGTGGACACGCCGCGCCGTGGCCCTGAGCCTGGCGGAGCAGGCGCCGGTCCTCACGGACATCGCCGCCGGCGCCACCACCGAGGTGGAACTGAGCCTGCCCAGCCAACGCCGCGGCTATCTGCCCCTGAGCACCCTCACCATCTCCACCCGCTACCCCCTGGGCATCTTTTACGCCTGGTCCCACGTGCGCCTGGACATGACCTGCCTGGTCTATCCACGCCCCGCCGCGCAGGCCATGACGCCCGCCCGGCCGCGCCGCGCCGAGGGCCGGCGCCCGGTGGATACCGCGGGCAACGACGACTTTCTGGGCTACCGCCCCTATCAGCCCGGTGACTCGCCGCGCCACGTGGACTGGAAGGCGGTGGCGCGCGGCAAGGACATGCTCACCAAGCAGTTCGCCGACAACGAGAGCGACACCCTGTGGCTGGACTGGGACGATCTGCGGGAACCGGACGGCGAGGCGCGCCTCAGCCGCCTGTGCCGCGGCGTGATCGACGCCGAAAACGCCAGCTTGCGCTACGGGCTGCGCCTGCCGGGCGTGACCCTCCCCGTCGCCCGCGGCGACGCCCACCGCCAGCGCTGCCTGGAGGCCCTGGCCTTATACGAGGTGGCGCAATGACCTGGCGCCGGGCGGCGCCGGATCTGCCGCTGACACCCGCCACCCTCAGGCTGCTGCTGATCTCCCTGGCCCTGGCCGTGGCGCCTCACGTGACACACATGCCCGTGGCGATCACCTTGCTGTGCCTGGCCTTCGGCCTGTGGCGCCTCAGGGCCGACGGCCAGGGCTGGCCCCTGCCGGGAAAAATCGTGCGCCTGCTGCTGACCCTGATGGTGCTGGCCGCTGTCTTTTTCACCTACGGCACCATCGTCGGCCCTGACCCGGGCACGGCCCTGCTGGCCGCCATGCTGGGCCTCAAGCTCCTCGAGACCCGGCGTCCCCGCGACGCCGCCCTGGTCATCGTTCTGGGCTACTTCCTCGCCGTGAGCAACGTCCTCTACTCCCAGTCCATTCCCCTGGCCATGTATCTGCTGCTGGTATTGCTGCTGCTCACGGCCACTCTCGTCAGGCTGAATCAGGGCGCCTCGGCACCCGCCGGGGGAAGCGCTCTGCGCCTCTCGGGGCGCCTGTTTCTGCAGGCCCTGCCCATCATGATCGTGATGTTCCTGCTCTTCCCGCGCCTGCCGGGCCCCCTGTGGGGTTCACCCCAGGATGGCAGCGGCACCACGGGCCTCAATGATGAGATGACGCCCGGCAGCATCAGCAACCTGGGCCAGTCGGACGCCATCGCCTTCCGCGTGCGCTTCGACGGCACCATCCCCGACAACAGCCTGCTCTACTGGCGCGGCCCCATCCTGTGGCATACCGACGGCAAGCGCTGGACCGCCGGCACGGCACGGCCCCGCGTCCCCGCCGGCAGCGGGGCGGACCGCAAGCTGACGCCCATCGGTCCGGCCGTGCGCTACCAGGTGACCCTGGAGCCCCACCGCCACAACTGGCTCTACGCCCTGGACCTGCCCACCACCCTGCCACCCGGCAGCCTGCGCACCATCGACTACCAGGTCGTCACCCCGCAGCCGGTGAACTCCCTGATGCGCTACGAGATGGCCTCCCATACCCACTACCGCCTGCGCGGGCTGGATGAGGGAGCGCGCCGGCGCGCCCTGCAACTGCCGCCCCAGGCCAATCCGCGCACCCAGGCCCTGGGACGCCAGTGGCGGCGCGAGATGGACGACGACGCGGCGCTGGTGCAACGCGCCCTGGACTTTTTTCATGAGGAACCCTTCTTCTACACCCTGCGGCCCCCCCTGCTTGCGGGCGATGACCCCATGGACCAGTTTCTGTTCTCCACCCGGCGCGGTTTCTGCGAGCACTATGCCGCCAGTTTCACCCTCCTGATGCGCGCCGCGGGCATCCCCACGCGCATCGTGACCGGCTACCAGGGAGGGGAACTCAATCCCGTGGACGGCTACCTGGTGGTGCGCCAGCGCGACGCCCATGCGTGGACGGAGGTGTGGCTGGAAGATCGCGGCTGGGTGCGCATCGACCCCACCGCGGCCGTGGCGCCGCAACGCATCGAAAAGGGCATGGACGGCGTGCTGGAGGACAGCCGCGGCGGGGTCTTCGGCAGCGCCCTTGGCAATAGCCTGTGGCGCCAGTTGCGCAACGGCCTCGACGCCCTCGACAACACCTGGAGCCAGTGGGTGCTGGGTTACCAGGCCACGCTGCAGAACCAGGTGCTTTCCAGCCTGGGACTGTCCACCTGGCAGGCCAGGGCCCTGGCCATCGTCGTGGGCCTGGGGGCGCTGTTCGCCGTCCTGGCGTGGCTGCTGCTGCGCCAGCGCGGCGTGCGCCCGGATCCGGTGACGGCGGCCTACCGGCGCTTCTGCGACAAGCTCGCGCGGCGCGGCCTGGCGCGGCGCCCGGCTGAAGGACCGGTGGATTATGCCGATAGAGTCATCAGGGCACGCCCCGACCTGTACCGCGAGGTGGAAGAAATCAACCGCGCGTATATCGCCCTGCAGTACGGTGACCACGGCACACCGGCCGCCACGCGCCGCTTCAGCCGCATGGTCCGGGGCTTCAGGCCCTGAGACGCTTGGCTTGACAGGAGGAATGAACACATGAGCAGCGGCAAACCCTACATCGCCCCCGGCATGCAGGCGCTGGGCAAGGGCAAGGCCTTCCACAAGGAGGTGGCCGTCATGCTCAGGAATACCCAGATGTTCGGAGATTTCCACGCCGACGAAAACGAGGGCATCGCCCCCTACATGCTGGCCTTCAGCGCGCCTAGGAATGTGATCGTATTCCGCGAGGGGGAGCGCACGGGCCAGATGTGCCTGCTGGTGGAGGGCAGCCTGGAACTGTTCAAGAACGACGAGCGCGGCGGCCACAAGAAACTGGTGGAAGTGCGCGCCGGCAAGTCCATCGGCGAGATGTCCGTGTTGGACGGCCTGCCCTACTCGGCCACGGCCATCACCGCCACCCCCTCCAAACTGCTGCTGCTCACCCGCGACAACCTCAACCGCATCATGGAGGAGCACCCCCGCCTCGCCGCCAAGATGCTGTGGAAAATCGGCAACCTGCTGAGCCTGCGCCTGCGCCAGACGACGGGGAAGCTGATCGATTTTTTATGAGCCTCTCAGACTTGCTTACCGCGCCCACAACATCAATCGCCACTCTCAAACTCTGAGCTGCCGAATTTCAACACGTTGCAGTTTTCCTTGATAATGCGCTGAAATGACTCATCGAAGCCCTCCCTGCTTTGCGCCTGAATCTCGACCGAAATGCTCACATCCACACCGAGCCTGGAAGTGAACTGCTGAACGACTTCATTCATGATATTGGCGAAATCCATGGAGGCGCTGATCGGGTCAAGCGTGACGGCGCCATAGAACCGTCTCTTGGTGGAGGTCTCCGAAACCCCAGATGACTCACCACCAGCAGACGCTGGAGAAGTTGACTCACCCTCACCGGTCATCCCGCCAACAGGTGATGCAGGAATGCCTGACAGACCTCCACCTGCCTGCTGGCGTCTTTCATTCTCCATGCGCTCGCGCCACACCAGGGCAGCTTCCCGGTCGATGAGCAGCGAGGACTCATCCAGTACAATCGTCGCAGTCTGTCCGAAAACAAACCCCAGGTAGCGGTTACCATCCTTCCCTGCGGCAAATCCGAAATAATCCACCGTCTCGACGCCCTTGGCGATGGTCTCCCGGAATACATGGTCATTGACCAGACGAGGCAGGTAAAGATAATGGCAGCTATCCTGCCAGACCTTGAGTGCGTTCACTTCGGTTTCGCCGTCTTTCAGATACCACTGTTTGAGCAGATTGCGCAGGTGAATGGGCGACCACTCATAGATCAGCCATTCCTCTTCACGCAATTTGTCTTCGATCGCCTGGACAAGGTTTGGGGCTGTGGGTGAGATCTGAACCACTTCCCATTCCAGTTGCGGCTTGCCTTTCACGAAGTCCTCGACCGGCGCGATCAGCCATTTCCAGGTCTCCCGTATCAGCTGGCTCAGGGACTGCTCGGCATGGTCCCGGCTGCGCTTTGCCTGGTTGAGATGGGAAATGTCCTGGTTGAGAGTGCCATTCTCGATATCCGTCACGATGGAGTCCCAGGCCAGGTAGATGCGGCCCTGTTCCTTAAGGCGGCTGACCACATCGAAATCCGGTGCCAGGAAGATCAGGCGATTCTGTTTCTGCCGGGGTTGATCCCCCCGTTTGCGCAATATCTCTTCGGCCTGCGACCAGGCCGGATTGGCTTCGCCCCGGCTGTAGGCGGCTTGGGCTGGCAGCACTATCAAGCGGGGTCCCGCGCCATAGTCGTCCGGGATATCGACCGAAGGCGTGAAAACATGGATGCCACCAAAGTGGTGGTTGCGGCCAAATACACGGGAGACACGCGACTTGATTAGCGGCTGGAGCCCATCCCTTTCACTGATGTTCTGCTTGCGGCTCTCCATCTCCCGGCGCAGATTTGGCCGGGTGTCGAACCAATATCGCTCCTGCTCGGAATAGAGATAATGGAGCCGGTCACGCAGCCGTTTCAGGACGTCCTCGAATACACCAACCGTCTGGCCTGGCTGGACAGCGCCCAGCAGGATACGCTCGGCCTGGATGCCGCGGACGGCCTGGTTCGCCGCCGCCGGCGCGCTGCCGAGAAAAATCGTGCGGGCAGTGCGGCGCGCTGCCTGAACACTGCCGAAGCGGGTGTCATGGCCATCGATCTCGGCCGGCACGGAGTGGGGGCCGTCGATTTCCCGCTCGATCACCGGCTCCCAGCCCTGGGGCAGATAATGGATGCTCTTGGTGCGCACATTGCTGTCGTCCAGAGGCAATGTTCCCGGCATGATGAGCGCATCGCGATTGTCTGTGTTCCACAGCCGGTGGATCACGATCGCCATGTACTGGAGCACCCCACGAGTGCGCTGGAACTTCTCCAGCGTGGACCAGTCCTCGTACAGGCGGTCGAAGATCTCCGGGTGAATGGGGTAAGAACGGCACAGACGCTCAAAGTACACATTGGACTGGGTTTCGACTGGAAATTTCCCGGCATGCTGCCGGTAGAAGTCTGAGAACTGGCGGCTGATGCCTTCCACTTCGGCCAGCTCACCGGGGTTTTCGAACAGGCGCCGGCGGACGATCTCAAAGGCTTCTTCGGTGGCGACCGGTTTCCACACCGACTCGACCCGGGCGAAGTACTTCTCCAGCGCTTCCAGGGCCCGTTGGCCCATGGTTCCCCCCGCCTCTACCTCCGACTCGGGAAGAGAGGCGAGCAGGATGGCGTTGGGCACCGCCTTCATGGCCTCGGTGAGCGCCTGGAGGAAACTGATATTGCTGTCGAAGGTGCCTGCCTTGTACTGCTTTCCGATCTCCAGCTGGCGGATGAAGGCCACCAGCTCGTCCATGAGAATCACGCACGGAGCTGCCTGACGAATCAGATCCGCCAGGATCTCCTTGCCGGGCGAGGCGCCATCCCGGTCACTGTCGGCAACCTGCTCGAAGCCCGCCTCACCCAGCAGTTGCCAGGCCAACTCGCCCCACAGGGTATTGATAGTGTGTTTGCCATATTTTCGGGGCTGGCTGGGCGAGAGCTTGATGCCATCGATCACGGCCACGCGGGCCTCGGGCAGATCCGTGATGCCCGCCTCGTCGAGCAGCGGCGGGATCCCGCTGAGACGGGAAGTGGGGACGGAACGCGAAGCCAAGTGATAGACGGCCAGCAGTGTATGGGTCTTGCCGCCACCGAACGCGGTCTGCAACTGGATGACCGGGTCGCCTCCCTGACCCGCCAGGCGCTGGGCCACCGAGATCAGCAACAGACGCATGCCCTCGGTGATGTAGGTGCGGGCAAAAAACTGCTCGGCGTCCTGGTATTCGGGCGGCGCCGAGCCGTTGGCCACCTGGGTAATGTCCGCGGCGAACTCCGACTGCTTGAAAGTGCCGGCGAGGACGTCTTTGTGTGGAGTGGCGATCTCGCGCCAGGGTTTGAGGCTCATATGTTCGCTCCATCAGCGATCAACCGCTGGATACCATTGATAAAGACAGTAAAACTGGTTGAGTGGTTGTTTTCCATCGAGAGATGGGGGCCAATCGCGCGCGACCCGGACACCTTCTGGTATTCCGGAGCAATCCGTTTCAATTCCTGGTATGGGTTGGCCAAACGATCAGGATCTCGGAACTTCCGGCTACCCTGTTGCTTGACAAGACCAGGCGGGCCGATAGCGGTAGCAACGGCGGCGAGATCACCAAGATACCAGGATTCCAGTTCGTGACATGCGATGCGAACAAGAGCATCTTTTCTTCCAGCCTGTGCGCAAAGCTGGGCCAGCCGCTGCTTAAGTTCTACGCAATCTGCACTATCCTTGTCATGTAATATGATGAAGCGGGCATCCACTCGCTGCCACGCCCGCAATTTCCTCGACAGGCGCTTCTCCAGATCCTGTTTACCTTCGAATACGAGATAGACCATTTCGTAAGTATCGGGCAGCAGCCTTGGGAGGAGCCCTTTCAACATTTCTCTGGCAGACGGCTCCTCCAGGCAGAAAACCAGTTGTGTCATTGTGGACCTGCTCCCTCGAACAAGCCCTCTTTCCAGAGATAACCCATCTGATCACCTTCGGAAATAAAAGCGTCGAGTTGCTTGTCGTCGCGGGCCCGTCTTATTGAGGTGTATCCATCATCCTTGACAAGCCAATAGACCTCATCGATATGAACGGCATTCAGAAAGTCAGGTGAATGCGTTGACACGAATACCTGACCACCCCGTTCGGCATAGGTTCGAAACTCCTCCGCCAGTTCCCATAAAAGCATGGGGTAAAGCTGGTTCTCCGGCTCTTCTACACAAAGAAGGGGATGTGGGGTTGGGTCATAAAGAAGAACCAAGTAGGCAAGCATCTTAATGGTTCCGTCAGAAACATACCGGGCCAGGAAAGGATCCTCGAAGGCGCCATCCTGGAAGCGAAGTAGTACCCGGCCCTCTTCGGTGGTTTTTGCGTCAACTCTCGTGATCCCCGGTATCCTTTCTGCAAGCTTCGCCAGAATTTTATGGAAAACTTCCGGGTGGCGCTGATGCAAATACTGAATCACCAGAGAAAGGTTTTCGCCCTCACGGGAAAGATGTTCGGCATAACCGGCTTCCTGCTCAGGTCTGGCGCGATTGATATGGAAATCCGAGATATGCCAGTTCTCGATCAGGTTCCCAAGCGCCATGACGGCAGGAAAGCGCTCGAACTGCGCCAGTCCCTTTACTGCCAATATTTCAGGGGAGCGAAGTTTTTGATGTTCACGCTCGAGCTGGCGTACATCGGTAACATTTTCTATTTCATTGGTAACCGCTTCTCCTTCGCCCCTGGAAAAATCCAGAAAATGCCACGGCTGCCCCCCGCTGCCCCTGCGATATTTGAGGATCTCCCGCGCAACAAATGGGCGGCCATTCTCCTCCCCAATGGATAGAAAGTAAGTCACCAAGGGAGAAGCCTCCGATTCGCGGAATTTGAGTTCGATTTCAATATTTCCCTTGGCACCCCGAGTGCGAACCTCCTGAAATCCACGGCTGCCCCCAAGTTTGATCAGGGCGGTATGAACGTTGCTGGTCAATGCCTCCTTCAAAAATTCGAACACACTGAACAAGGTGGATTTACCGCTTCCATTGGCCCCAACAATCACACAGAACTTTGGGATATTCAGCATCTGTGCATCTTTGAAACTTTTGAAGTTCTTCAGCTTGATGGATTCGATGTGCATAAGCCTCTCCTAAATATTTAGCCCCTGCTGCTCACCCTTGTGGCCGACCTCGTGAGAAGCGGTAACGATGGCATGCCAGGCGCCGATGAGTTCATTATACGCCCGGGCGTCCTCGGCCCAACCGGCACGTTCGCAGAGGGTATAGAGGTGGTAGGCGAGCTGGCGCAGGGATTCACCTTTTTCGGGCATGCGGGCCAGCAGCGCTCCGGCGGCGGATTCGCCATCCTCGTTCAGGCGGCGGATCATGTGGTGCAGGGCCTCCCAGACCGGGGTACGTTCGTCCAGGGTCGGGTCCCAGTCGGCGGGATACGCCTTCCATTTGAACAAACGCACCTTGCCACCGCCGGATTCCAGCACGCCGGCCTCGACCACGCCGTCCACGCTGGTGCCCTTGGCGCGGGCGAGGACGTCGGCCTCGCCGAAGGGGCCGCTCTTCCAGCCGTACTGCTCGAACCAGGCGGCGCAGAACTGGGTGTCGTTGTCGAAACTGCCGGACTCGGGGCTCAGGTACTCGGTGATGGCGCGGTTGATGAGGATGAGCGCATCGTGCACGGTCATGCGCGAGCCGTCCTGGTTCAGCACGGCCTCGTACTGGGAGAAGATGGCCATGCCGGGGCCGATGGCGGCCTGGGCCAGGTCCACCGGGGCGATGGGCGAGGCGCCTTCCAAGCCGCCGATCATCGCCTCCAGGGCCTCGGGCATCTCGCGGCGGAGCCGGCGCTGGAAGTCCTTGCGGGAGATGGATTCGGCCTGCGCCGGTCGCTTGCGGCAGACGAGGACGACGGAGGAGGCCAGGGCGTTGGTGCCTACGCCAATCATACGGCCACCTCGCTCTGTTCGAAGAGGCCAGGTGCCATCAATGGAAAAACCGGCCTGAATCACCGCTTCCAGAAAGGTCTCCCAGCCGGTACTTGTGGTACTGCCTTCCTTGGTCTCGGACTGCTTGAAGGCATAGTAGATGCTTACTGGAAAGGCGGGATGTGCCTGTTCGGCCAGGTTGTGCAGGGCCTTCTTCATCCCCTCCAGAAAGAACTGTTCGGCCGTCTCTTTACTATCATGGCGATAGGGCGTAGCGACCAGTTCCTCGGCCTTGGGTACCGCCAGGGTGGCGAACAGGCCGGGGTAGATGGGCTTCAGGCTGCGGCGGAGCCAGACATAGAAGAAATCGGAAAGATCGGCGTAGCCAATGTTGTCGTAATAAGGGGGGTCAGTTGAGACCACTTTTTGTTGGCTGATAGATTGAGTGGCAGCGTCGTCTTGGGCTGCGAAACCATTTACTTTTGCAGGTAGTGATTCAACAACCTTCTTAACCCAATCAAGACCACCGATAAAATGACCTGTCGATTCCGAGAAAGGGTTGACCTCTGCAAAATCCCAAACCATGGGGATGGCTTGTCTGGCAAAGGTGTTACGAAGGGTATCTCGCTGTGGCGTCCAACTAGCAATACTTGACCACGCATCGGCAGACCTATCCAGGGAAAAGGCCAAATACACCGCCACCGCATCGGCGTATTTAGAAGCTAGGAGATAGTGATTAGAAGTTAGGGATTTGTCGCCGCTGCTATCTTCTAATAAC
>WGFB01000100.1 GCA_015492435.1 Gammaproteobacteria bacterium
GCTTTCAACCATGGGGTATGGCGCTGCGGCGCTGGCCGGATATCGAGGTCATTCCCGTTGTTTCCTGTACCGCCTCGGACGGCGGCTTACTGCCCGCCCAGATGGGCATGAGCCATCATACAGTTTACCCGGCAACAATATACCGTGATCTGTTATTATACAAACACACCCGGGTACAAAGCCATCTGGATTCTGTACATGAATTTATCAACCCGGCAACAAATATCGTGTTCAGCCGCCGCGTGCCGGTTCACGGCAAGGCGGCGCCGGTGCTTCTCCGGCTTTCTCCATGCCGCCGTCTTTGGATGGTTATTCCTTATCCCGGCCATCGCCATTGCCGGCCCCGTCTATCTTCCCCAGAGCGCCAACCTGACCTACGGCGATGTCACCCACGGCCAGCGCGTGCTATCTGCTTCGAGCAATCCCGCGGCCGCCGCGGCGGATGTCGTTCGCGGCCAGGGCCGCTCCACCAACGGCACCGTGCCTTCGCTTGGCGCCGGGCTCGAATATGGCAATATGCAGGAGATCTTCAACGCCATCGATGAAATCGCCCTGCTCTTCAAGCCCAGTGACCCCGGCGCGGGTGGAGACGCCCCCGGACAAAACCCCGGGAGCAAGCCCGACGATGGCCTCGACATCAGCGACATCATTGACCTGCTCGATCCGGATATCCAGCAGGCGCTCAACGACCTCGCCAAGGAAGTATTGACTCAGGCCGCCCTGCTCGCCGTCATCAAAACCGAGGGCTACGGGAAGGCGTTCGCATCCGCCGACGCCCCCTTCGTCATAGGCCGTGAACTCATGGGCGGCGCCTGGACATTTGGACTCAACTGGTCCGGGACGTCCAAGGCCTTCGGGGTTGTGCAAAACGTCCAGTTCGACAGCGATACCGCCCTGTCGCAGCTTGAAAAGATATTCAATCTACAGCCCAGCGATCCTCCCCAGGAATTCGATCTCAGCGGCGATATTGTGGTCAAGGTCGATCCTGCCAACAATTCCGCAAGCCTCTCCTTCACAAACGACAGTTCAATTGTTACAAAGGCATCGAGAACGACGGAGATCAACATGGGCTACAGCCGCCAGGTTTGGAAAGGGCATGCCGGCAGCCTGCTGCTCGGCGCGCGCTTAAGAGCCTTGCTGATGGAACTGTCGCGCCTCAGTGTCCGCTTCGGCGACATCACGGACTCGGATGAACTGTTCGACTCGATACGCAACAGTAAATTCGAAAGCGACAACGAGATGAGTATCGATGTCGGAGCCTTGTGGGTTGCTGGCAATTATCAGATCGGCATTCAGTTCACCAGCCTCAATGAACCCGACTTCAAGTTTCCCGGTGTCGACCTCACACCATACAAGGACAGTGGCATTATCGAGTTTCTCCAACGTGACAGGAAATACGTCATGGAGAGGCAGGCGAAACTGGAAGCCTCGCTTTTCTCAAATGACCGCCGCTGGAGCGCCAACCTCGGCCTCGACACAAACGAAGTACCCGACCCGATGGGCGATAAATTCCAATGGCTGACCCTCAGTGGAGGCTATGCAACCGAAAGCTGGTGGCTGCCGGGGGCCCGCATAGGCTATCGCAAAAACCTGGCCGGCTCCAGGCTCGGCTATCTGGGCGCCGGCGTGACAGTCATCAAGATCGTCAACATCGACGTGTCCTCGACCCTGGACACCGTCACGATAAATGGCAACAAACTGCCCCGCGGACTCATGGCCAGCGTGGGGATTCAAATTGCCTGGTAACTTCCCCAAGCGGACAACCCTGGCTCCAACCCCAACCCTTCAAGACCACCCCTGATACGACGGGCAACCACCGTAACCAGCAGGTATGATGATTCGGGAGCCTCTGATAAAATCCCCCCAGGATAAGGATGAATAAAAATGCATTGCCTCAACCTGCCCCTGCCCGTAAGCCGCATCCAGGCATGTTCAGGCATGCACCTGGCCCATGTCTAGAAGCGATTTCGGCCTTCGCGCACAACAACATAGCACGGCACAGGAGCCGCCCCGCGCGCGCAAATCCCCCAGACGCCCGGCGGATAAGACTTTCTGGTTATCCGTCTTGTCTGCCCTCTTGTTTTGCTCACTCTATGCCGGGGCTTCCTTTGCCGGAAAAAACCTGGACTTGACCCACTATGGATATGCCGCCTATCTGGGAAGTGGCTTGTACCAGACATCTGACCGGTCGGTCAAGGTTTTCAATATCCCGATGTCGTACACGGTACACCCCTCGGGCAAGCAGTGGAAAATCAATATAAGATTCCCCGCCACGCTGGGCTTTTATAATTTTGACCCCAGTGACATCATCGAATCCGGCCTGCCAAGAAAAGTCGAGACATTGACTTTCGTGCCTGGCGTGGAACTGATCATGTCCGTACGTGAAAACTGGAGTATTCAGCCTTTTGTGGATTATGGCATGGGGCTGAACTTTGAAAATGACAATACCATCAGCATCTATGCCGCGGGCATAAGAAGCCTGTCAAACTTTGACATCGGCAGGAAGGGATCCCTCATCCTCTCCAACCGCTACTACTATGTCGGGCAGGAAGAAAACAACACCCGCATCAGCGGAAATTTCAGAGCCCTGGAAAACGGCATCAGCATCAACCCGGGTTATGAACTAAGCTACTTCGGCAGGCCCGCGGACTTGAACTTTCATTATGTGAATTTTATCTATTCCAATCTGAGATTCCTGAAATACAGGGATCAGGCCTTCGAGATCAAGGTACAGAACGAAATTGGATTCACCCTCGTACTGGCAAGGAAAAAACCCTTCAAGATTTTTGACCTGCCCAGAATTGGCCTGGGCTATCGCTGGGGCAACAAGTTACGTGTTGTACGGCTGATTCTCGGCGCTCCTTTCTAGAGAACCCCTGATTCATTCATGGACCGGACGGATGGCGGGATGGCATGCGATTATCCGCACTTTCCACCCCGCTTCAGGGCATCTCATCCCGCCATCCATCCGCGCCAGAACGCAAAAAAAACCCCTGCGTTTTGTCTGACGCCAATTGACGCCTGTGCAGGGGTTAAGGGGGGGTGTCTGTGTTGTTTCAGGCGGGGAGCCGGGCGCTGTTCAAGCCTGATCCTGGGTGAGAATTTCATGGCCATCGGGGCCAGCGCTTCCTCATGTGCGGCTAACCATAACCAATCACATATATAATATAAAGTCAGTAATTATTATATGTAACATAATAAAATGCTTATATATTGGGGCGGGACGCTCAAAACCGCGCCTCTACCCGCCCAACTGCTTGAAAAGCCAATAGAAGGTCGGGTTTCAGCCAGATGCCAGATTGACATGCTCGCGCACAAAATATTCCTGCAGGGCCAGCAGCAGGCGGCTGCTTTCATCACGGGAGGCATAGTCAAAAAGAATGCCGAGCTGGTAACTTCCATCATCGCCGGGGAAGTCTGCGCACCAAACCACACGTCCCTCCAGGACGATGTGGTAGGCATCGTCTTCATAGGTTATGGTGACGGGGGTATCGGGATCCAGGAAAACGGGCAGTTCCAGGCCCATGCCCGACAGGGACAGGTCGGTCACCACCTCCAGCTCGTGTTCTTCATCGGGGGTTTCCAAGAGGAAGGAGCCGCGGCAATATTCCATGCAGAAACGCAGCCTGTCTTCGTGCCGCCGGTCTGCTTGTATGGTCATGACCCGTTCTCTCCAGGTATGTACTTGAGATGAGCAATAAAACCATCTGATTCCATTACACTCTCCATTTCGTCATCATACCGCCCATTCTTTAACCGCATTTCTCTGCCACTTGAATTATTGCTAGAATCGCCGCTATTTAGCCCAGCCCCGACAATATGGACTATTCATGAGCTCAAACTCCCAGGATCAGCCGCCCGCCCAGGATTCGCAGGAACCCATCGAAACCCTCCGCCTCGGCGAGGTGACGGTGACCCTGCTGGGAACCGCCCACATCTCCCACGCGAGCACGGAAAAGGTGCGTGAACTCATCACCAGCGGCAACTATGACGCGGTCGCCGTGGAACTGTGTCCCAGCCGCCACAATGCCATCGTCAATCCCGATGCCCTGGCCAGGATGGATCTGTTCCAGGTCATCCGTGAGAAGAAGACCGCCATGGTGGCCGCCAACCTGGCCCTGGGCGCCTATCAGCAGCGCATGGCGGATCAGCTCAACATCCTGCCCGGCGCCGAGATGCGCATGGCCATCGACTGCGCGGGCGAGGCCCACTTGCCCGTGCTGCTCATCGACCGCGAGATCGCCGTCACCCTCAAGCGCATCTACCGCAACGTCCCCTGGTGGCAGCGCATCAACCTGCTCGCCGGCCTGCTCTCCAGCGTCATGTCCAGGCGCCAGATCAGCGCCGAGGAAATCGAGCGCCTCAAGGAGGGGGACATGCTGGAATCCACCTTCGCCCAGTTCGCCGAGGAGGCCAGGGAACTGTTCGTCCCCCTCATCGACGAGCGCGACCGCTACATGTCGGCGCGCATCCTCCAGGAACTCCACAGCGGCCAGCACAAGAATATCCTGGTGGTCATCGGCGCCGGCCACATGAAGGGCATGCGCGAATACCTGCCCCGCTTCGAGGAGGAAAAACAGGACACGGCGGCAATCATTGCCGGGCTGGACGAGATCCCCAGGCCCAGCACCTGGCCCAAGCTCATTCCGTGGATCATCGTGGGGCTGATTCTGGCCGGCTTCGCCATCGGTTTCAGTCAGAGCAGCGAACTGGGCTGGAGCCTGATCGCCGACTGGGTGGTGATCAACGGCGCCTTGTGCGCCCTGGGCACCTTCATCGCCCGCAGCCATCCCATCACCGTGGTAAGCGCCTTTTTCGCGGCCCCCATCACCTCTCTCAACCCCACGATTGGCGCGGGCATGGTGACCGCCGCCATCGAAACCTACCTCCACCGCCCCAGCGTCGGCGACTTCAGCCGCCTGCGCAAGGACACCAGCCACCTCAAGGGCTGGTGGAAAAACCGCGTCGCGCGCATTCTGCTGGTATTTCTGTTCAGCACCATTGGCTCCGCCCTAGGCACCTACCTGGCCGGGTTCCGCATCATTGACCGCCTGTACGGCTTTTGAAAGCAGTACACAAAACCCGCCCCCCATGCTAAATTGAGGGCATCATGTCCCAAGGAAGTATCGTTTGCCCATGCTGATTCCCCCGCCCCGCGCCTCTCTGATATGGCTTGCCGCCGCAATGAGCTGGATCCAGGGCCAAGCCCTCGCCGCCTGCAACGATCCTCCGGGTCCGGGCGTCATCTGGATTCAGTGTGACAAGCGCAATCTCGATCTCAGCCGCGTGGATCTGCGTGGCGCCATACTCACCCGCACGGACTTCACCAACACCGTCATGCGCAAGGCCAAGCTCAGCGGCGCCGACTTGAGTTTCAGCATCCTGGACAAAGCCGACCTGACGGGCGCGCGCCTCGACAAAACCCTGTTCATGCGCGCCAGCCTCGGCTCAGCGAAACTGTCCAAGGCCTACCTGGTGGGCGCGAAATTCGACCGCGCGCGCATGCCCGGGGTGGTCCTGGACGGCGCGCGCCTGGACGAGGCCACCTTCTATCAAGCCGATTTGACGGGCGCATCCCTGCGCGGGATACGCGCGCCCGCCAGCAGTTTCAGCCAGGCCCGCCTGGATGAGGCGGACTTCTCCGGCAGCACCATGCCGCAGGCGGAACTCACCCGCGCCTCACTGGAAGACGCCAACTTAACGGGCGCCAATCTCAACGAGGCCGACTTTACCGGTGCCAGCCTGTTGTTCGCGGACCTCAGCGAAGCCGACCTGACAGGCGCCGTGCTCGTGGATGCCAATCTTGACGAGGCCAACCTGGAAGGCGCGAAACTGGGCAAGGCCCAGTGGGTGGACAGGCGCCGCTGCCGCAGCGGCTCCCTCGGCGAATGCCGCTAACCGATGTCCTTCAGCATGACAGCCTTGTCCGCCACCGCGCTGCCCACCAGGGCAAAGCCCAGCAAGGCGCCATCCGCCCCGACGTAGCGGGCGCGCACGCCCCCATCCACGCTTTCCTCCTCCCAGCGCCCCGTGACCGGACCCAGCGGCGGAAGAAGCACCAGGGGACAGGCGGGGGTCTTCACCACCACTGGCATGGGCGGATAGCGTACCGCGCTGGGTTCTCCCGTGAGGGTGCGCGCCAGGGCCCGCGCGCCGTGCATGATGGGCATGACGAAGGGCAGCACCTGGCCGTCCATTTCGATGCAGTCGCCCAAGGCGTGGACATGCGGCGCGCTGGTTTGCAACAAGGCATCGACAATGATGCCGCGCCCGCAGGCCAGCCCGGCCTCCCGCGCCAGACCTGTATCGGGCCGCAAGCCGATGGCCGACAGCACCAGGTCGGCCTCTAACACTTCGCCATCGGACAAGGTGATCTCGAAGGCCCCTTCCCTACCCCCGTTGACCTCGCCGGCCGTGAGGCCCAGGCGCCAGGACACTCCCGCCTCCGTCAGCCGCTCCCGCAAGAAGCGTCCCGCGGCGGGCGGCAGCAGGCGTCCCAGGGGATGGGAATCAGGCCCGATGACCGTGACAGCGCGGCCCGAGGCCGCCAGGTCGTTGGCGAACTCGCAGCCGATGAGGCCGGGACCGATGAGGGCGACGCGCTGCGCCGTCTCCACCCGCTCATGAAAGCGGGCATAGTCGGTCAGGTTGTTCACTGTCAGTACCTGCGCCACGGCATTGCCCCGCAGCGGGGGGGCGATGGGGACAGCGCCCGTGGCCAGCACCAGATGATCGTAGGACAGCTCGCCGTCTTCCGTAGTGACCGTGCGGGCCTGGACATCCACGCCCAGTACCCGGGTGTGCGTTTCTATCCGCAGACCGTGGTCGTCCGCCATTTTCGCCGCGCTGGCGGTGGCCAGCCTGTCGGGGTCCAGCCCCTTGGCCAGGGCATTGGACAACATGGGCTTGGAATAGAAACGCCCGTCGTCGGCCGTCACCATGACGATGGTCATGGCCTCGTCCAGCTTGCGCGCCTCGCGGGCCAGGGTATACCCCGCCAGACCAGAGCCGACGATCAGCAGCCGGCTCATCTAGGCCACTTTTTCAACCATCACGAAGCTGTCCTTGGAGACGCCGCACTCGGGGCACAGCCAGTCGTCCGGAACATCCTCCCAGCGGGTTCC
>WGFB01000101.1 GCA_015492435.1 Gammaproteobacteria bacterium
ACCTTTGACGGCATTTTTCTGACGGGGATCATCGCGGCATTGCTGGCATGAGCCATGCCTCAATCCACACCATAAGGATAAAATAATATAAATCAATGCATTACATTTTCCCTATGGGCGCGCGCGCCTCAATCCCAAAGCGGAATGAACTTTCACCGGAAAACGCGGTCTTACAATTTGCACGCTTATGCAATTCCTTAGAAACCCTCGCGACTTCCCCTTGGCGAGGGTTTTTTGTTTGCCCGTCCCGGTATTTTCCAGCGTTGCCTGGCGAGCGCACATGGCGCCCGCGAAGGATCTGCCCAGGGCTCCCTGACGGGCATTTTAATGATTTGTTAAGCTTGCTTTAAGGTTGCTGTGCTCCAATAACCCTGTCACTTCACTCACCCCCGGCCAGCCTCCTCTCCCCACCCTCTCTTTTTGGCCGGGGGTTTTTTATTTTCTGAAATTCCTTCAGCGCCGCCCACCACCCGACGAGCCGAGCAGGATACGGTCCAGCCAGCGCTGGGGCAGGATGCGTTTCAGTGTGGCGAACAGGTAGGTGGGAAAGGTGACGGGATAGCGGATGCGGGGGCGCGGGCTCTCCAGGGCATGTATGACCCGCTTGAGCACGGCCTCGGGGGGCAAGGTAAAGGGCACCGCCGCGCCCTCCTTACGCAAGCGTTCCTCCATGGCCTCGTACTGGACCCGGTGCACGCTGGAGGACTTGTCGATGTGATCCTTGAAGGCCTGATAGGCATTGCGCCGGAAGGCGCTGGTGATGGGGCCGGGCTGGATCAGGGACACCGCGATGCCCGAGCCCCGCAGCTCCAGGCGCAGAGTGTCCACCAGGCCCTCGATGGCGTATTTCGAGGCATTGTAGGCGCCCCGGTAGGGCATGGCGACAAAGCCCAGCACGGAACTGTTGTAGATGATGCGGCCATGGCCCTGGCGGCGCATGACGGGGATCACCCGGTTGGTGAGTTCCAGCCAGCCGAAGACATTGGTCTCGAACTGGCGCCGTATGACATCCCGCCCAAGATCCTCAACGGCGCCAGGCTGGCCATAGGCGCCATTGTTGAACAAGGCATGCAGGACACCGCCACTCTGTGCCAGCACCTGCTCCACCGCATCATGAATGGAAGCCGGATCGTCCAAATCCAGGCGCACGCCGTCGAAACCCTCTGCCTCAAGCGCCGTGACATCCGCACTGCGCCGGGCGCTGGCAAAAACCCGGTAACCGCGCGCGCGCAGCCCCTTGGCCACGCAGCGGCCTATGCCAGTCGAACACCCGGTAATCAATATGGTCTTGTTGTGTTGAGACACCCGCTCCACCTCTTTTCCCTGTATGCGCTCCAACCCGCCCGCCAGGGGATGAAAGATTATTTTCCATGGAAATCCACTGACATAGCGGCGCGATGGGGTATAATCAGCGAATTTTCCGCCAAACGTGGCAAAAACCGTGTTAAACCATGATACATAATTGACAGGCCAATTTGATGACGATTCACAACCCTGACAGCTTTCAGACCCGTTCCAGCCTCACTATCAACAAGGTGAAATACCAATACTATTCCCTGCCCTTGTTGTATGAGGCCGTGGGTGGCAGGAAAACGATACTCCCCTACACCCACCGCGTGCTGCTGGAGAATCTGTTGCGTCATGAGGACGGCGTCACCGTGCGCCAGGAGGATATCGAGGCGCTCATGAAATGGGATCCCCAGGCCGCGCCGTCCCGGGAGATCTTTTTCATGCCGTCCCGGGTGCTGCTGCAGGATTTCACCGGGGTGCCGGCGGTGGCCGATCTGGCCGCCATGCGCGCGGCCCTGAAGCGCCTCGGGGGGGATGCGGGCAAGGTCAATCCCTTTACGCCCGCCGACCTGGTGGTGGACCATTCCGTGCAGGTGGACCGCTACGGCAGCGCGGCGGCCTTTCGCGTCAACGCCATTTGCGAGCTGGAGCGCAACCGCGAGCGCTACCAGTTCCTGCGCTGGGGGCAGAACGCCTTCGACAACTTCCGCGTGGTGCCCCCCGACAGCGGCATCGTGCACCAGATCAACCTGGAGTACCTGGCGCGGGTCGCCATGATCTCGGAATCCGGCGGCGTCATGTCCATCTACCCGGACACGGTCATCGGCACGGACTCCCATACCACCATGATCAACGGCCTGGGCGTGCTGGGCTGGGGCGTGGGCGGCATCGAGGCGGAGGCCGCGCTGTTGGGGCAGTCTTCCTCCCTGCTCATTCCCCAGGTAGTGGGTTTCAGGCTGACGGGACAGCCGGCGCCCGGCACCACGGCCACGGATATCGTGCTCACCATCACGGAGCAGTTGCGCCAGCTTGGCGTGGTGGGCAAATTCGTCGAATTCACGGGTCCGGGACTGGCCCATCTCAGCCTGGCGGACCGCGCCACCATCGCCAACATGGCGCCCGAGTATGGCGCCACCTGCGGCTTCTTCCCCGTGGACGGGAAGACCACGGAATACCTGCACCTGACCGGGCGCGAGGACATCGCCCCCCTGGTGGAGGCCTATTACAAGGCGCAGTCCATGTGGTATTCGCCGGACAGCGAGGCGCCCGCCTATTCCACGGTGGTGGAATTCGACCTGGGGCAGGTGGAACCCTGCCTGGCCGGCCCCAGCCGCCCGCAGGACCGCGTGCCCCTCGCCGAGGTGCGCAGCTCCTTCCGCGCCGCCCTGGCCAAGCAACTGGAGAACGAGGGCAGCCCCATTGAGCACAGCGCCCTCACCGACTGGCTGGGCGAGGGCGGCAGTCCCATGATGACGGCGCCGGAGCTGGCCCAGACCCACCCGGATGAAAGTCTCGACCTGTATGGCACCTGCGTCCCCGTGAGAAACCCCGACGGCATCGCCTACAACCTGTGCCATGGCTCGGTGGTGATCGCGGCCATCACCAGTTGCACCAACACCTCCAATCCCACCGTCATGCTCACCGCCGGGCTGCTGGCGCGCAACGCCGTGAGGCGCGGCCTCAAGGCCAAGCCCTGGGTCAAGACCAGTCTGGCCCCTGGCTCCAAGGTGGTCACCGACTACCTGGACGCCGCCGGCCTCACCCCCTTCATGGAAGGACTGGGCTTTCACCTGGTGGGCTACGGCTGCACCACCTGCATCGGCAACAGCGGCCCCCTCAGCAAGCACATCGTCGAGGCCATTCACGAGGGCGACCTGGCCGTCGCCTCAGTGCTGTCCGGCAACCGCAACTTCGAGGGCCGCGTCAACGCCCACGTCCGCGCCAACTACCTGGCCTCGCCCCCGCTGGTGATCGCCTATGCCCTGGCCGGCAATCTCAACGTGGACCTCACCAGCGACCCGCTGGGCATCGATCCCAACGGCGACTACGTGTTCCTCAAGGACATCTGGCCCGACCAGGCCGAGATCGAGGCGGTGGTGAAGGAACATGTGCTGTCGTCCCAGTTCCGCTGCACCTACGCCAACATCTTCAACGGCAGCCTGGAATGGAACGAGCTGGAAGTCCCCGCGGGCGACCTGTTCCAGTGGGACGAGAAATCCACCTATATCAAGGAACCGCCCTTCTTCCAGAGCATGAGCGTGGAGCCCGAGCCAGTGCGCGCCATCGAGAACGCCCGCGTCCTGGCCCTGCTCGGCGATTCGGTCACCACGGACCATATCTCCCCGGCGGGTTCCATTGCCGAGGACAGTCCGGCGGGCCGCTACCTGAAGGCCGAGGGGGTGGAGCCAAAAAATTTCAATTCCTACGGCTCGCGGCGCGGCAACCATGAGGTGATGGTGCGCGGCACCTTCGCCAACATCCGCCTCCGGAACCTGCTCGCCCCCGGCACGGAGGGCGGCATCACCCGCCACTTCCCCGATGGCCAGCAGACCACCATTTACGACGCCGCCATGCAGTACCACGCCGAGAATGTGCCCCTCATCGTCATCGCCGGCAAGGAATACGGCACCGGCTCGTCCCGCGACTGGGCGGCCAAGGGCCCCAAGCTGCTGGGTATCCGCGCCGTGATCGCGGAGAGCTTCGAGCGCATCCACCGCTCCAACCTGCTGGGCATGGGCATCCTGCCCCTCCAGTTCATGGAAGGGGAAAACTGCGCCAGCCTGGGGCTCACGGGCGAGGAAAGCTACACCATCCACGGCCTGGAGGATATCGCCCCCCAGAGCCGCCTGGAAGTGGAGGCCACCGACGCCAGCGGGTCGGTACGCAAATTCACCGTGCTGACCCGCATCGACACCCCCAACGAGGTGGAATACTTCCGTCACGGGGGCATTCTGAGGTACGTGCTGAGGCAGAGCCTGCAGAGCGGATAGTTATGCAAAATGCCCGCAACCGGGAAAACTTTTCCGTGAAACCACAAGTTCACCTGGCGGCCTGGTGGCTGAGCCTCGCTCCAGGCCCGAATCTGCAGCAGCACTCTTGGCAGGCTTCGGACGCCAGGACACAGGACAGGCCCCACCCCTGCCCGCGATTCCTCGGAAACTTGTTAATATATTGATATAAAAGCAAAAATACGATTCTAAAAAAATGCTATAATTCAACTTAGAAACACAACAAGGACACAGGTATGCGCATTGAACTGAGAAAAACCCCGCGGACGCCTCAGCAGTTCGCAATTTCCTATCACAGAAAATCGACTGACAAAAATGCCCCACCTCTTCCAGGCACCTTGCTGGACCTGGGCGACGGTGGCGCCAGCCTGCTGGTGGAAAAACCTCTGGGCATCGACGAGCAGCTCCGGCTTGAAGGCCACCCTCAACTGAACGGCGCGTGCAACTGCGTGGTACGCTGGGTGCGCAAGCTGCCGGAGAATTATCAGTTGGGTGTGCAGTTCCTCTGAGGCGACCCCTATCCCCAGCCCTTCCAGGAAATCAAGGAATCAAGGGGTCTAATCAAGGGGTCAGAACACTTGAACTTGATTCAAGTGTTCTGACCCCTTGACCCTTGACATGACCCCTTGACCCTTGACATGACCCCTTGATTTCCTTGACCCCCTTGATCAGGCTGCGGAGGCGGTGGCGATGCCTTTCTTGAAGACCAGTTCGTCGCCTTCCACATCCACCTCGACCACATCGCCTTCACTGTATTCGCCGGCGAGGATGGCCTGCGCCAGGGGATTCTCCAGGCGTTCCTGAATGGCGCGCTTGAGGGGCCGCGCTCCGTAGACGGGGTCGAAACCAGCCTCGCCCAGCTTGTCGAGGGCGGCGTCCGTGATCTGCAAGTCGATGTCGCGCTGCCGCAGGCGGCCGCGCAGGTACTCGATCTGGATGCGGGCGATGGAGCGGATCTGTTCCTTGCCCAGTGGGTGGAAGACCACCGTGTCGTCGATGCGGTTGATGAACTCGGGACGGAAGTGCTTGCCCACGATGTCCATCACCGCGGCCTTCATGGCGGCATAGTTCTCCTCGCCCGCCATCTCCTGGATGATCTGCGAGCCAAGGTTGGAGGTCATGACGATCACCGTGTTGCGGAAGTCCACGGTGCGGCCGTGGCCGTCCGTGAGGCGCCCGTCGTCGAGCACCTGGAGCAGCACGTTGAAGACATCGGGATGGGCCTTCTCCACCTCGTCCAGCAGAATGACGGAGTAGGGCTTGCGGCGCACGGCCTCGGTGAGATAGCCGCCTTCCTCATAACCCACGTAGCCCGGGGGCGCGCCGATGAGCCGCGCCACGGAGTGCTTCTCCATGAATTCCGACATGTCGATGCGCACCATGGCCTCCTCGGTATCGAAGAGGAAGGCCGCCAGGGCCTTGGTGAGTTCGGTCTTGCCCACGCCCGTCGGCCCCAGGAACAGGAACGAGCCGTAGGGGCGGTTGGGGTCGGACAGGCCGGCGCGGGCGCGGCGGATGGCGTTGGAGACGGCCTCGATGGCCTCGCTCTGCCCCACCACGCGTTCCTGCAGGGCCTCTTCCATGCGCAGCAGCTTGTCGCGCTCCCCTTCCAGCATCTTGGAGACGGGGATGCCCGTCCACTTGGACACCACCTCGGCGATCTCTTCCTCGGTGACCTTGTTGCGCAACAGGGTCATTTCCTGGCTCTCGGCCCGGGCGGCCTGCGCCAGTTGTTTTTCCAGCTCGGGAATGCGCCCGTACTGCAGTTCCGACATGCGGGTCAGGTCGCCGGCGCGGCGCGCCGTTTCCAGCTCGTTGCGCACCCGGTCCAGCTCCTCCTTGATCTGCTGGGTGCCGTGGAGAGCGATCTTCTCCGCCTTCCAGATCTCTTCCAGGTCGGAGAACTCCCGCTCCAACTGCCGGATCTCGTCCTCGAGGTTGTCGAGGCGCTTCTTGGAGGCTTCGTCCGATTCCTTCTTGAGGGCCTCGCGCTCGATCTTGAGCTGGATGAGGCGCCGCTCCAGGCGGTCCATCTGCTCCGGCTTGGAGTCGATCTCGATGCGGATGCGGCTGGCGGCCTCGTCGATGAGGTCGATGGCCTTGTCCGGCAGCTTGCGATCGGTGATGTAGCGATGGGACAGGGTGGCCGCCGCCACGATGGCGGGGTCGGTGATCTCCACCCCGTGGTGAACTTCGTATTTTTCCTTCAGGCCGCGCAGGATGGCGATGGTATCCTCCACGGAGGGCTCGTCCACCAGCACCTTCTGGAAGCGCCGCTCCAGGGCGGCATCCTTTTCCACGTACTGGCGGTATTCATCCAGGGTGGTGGCGCCCACGCAATGCAGCTCGCCGCGCGCCAGGGCAGGCTTGAGCATGTTGCCTGCATCCATGGCGCCCTCGGCCTTGCCGGCGCCCACCATGGTATGCAGTTCGTCGATGAAGAGAATGATCATGCCTTCCTGCTTGGCCAGGTCGTTCAGGACGGCCTTGAGGCGCTCCTCGAATTCCCCGCGGAACTTGGCGCCGGCGATGAGGGCGCCCATGTCCAGGGACAGCAGGCGCTTGCCCTTGAGCCCCTCGGGCACCTCGCCGTTGATGATGCGCTGGGCGAGCCCCTCGACGATGGCGGTCTTGCCCACGCCGGGCTCGCCGATGAGCACGGGATTGTTCTTGGTGCGGCGCTGCAGCACCTGGATGGTGCGGCGGATCTCGTCGTCGCGCCCGATGACCGGGTCGAGCTTGCCTTGCTCGGCGCGCTCTGTCAGGTCGATGGTGTACTTGTCCAGGGCCTGGCGCTGTTCTTCCGCATTGGGATCGTCGACGTGCTGCCCGCCGCGCATTTCGTCAATGGCCTTCTCCAGGGCCCCCTTGGAGGCGCCGGCCTTGCGCAGCAGTTCGCCCAGGGTGCCCTTGTCATCCAGGGCGGCGAGAACGAACAGCTCGCTGGAGATATAGTGATCCTTGCGTTCCTGGGCCAGCTTGTCGCACACGTTGAGCAGCCGTCCCAGGTCATTGGAAACGTGCACGTCGCCGGCGATGCCCTCCACCCGCGGCAGGTGGTCCAGGGCATCGCCCAGTTGGGAGCGCAGACTGTTGGTGTTGACGTCGGCCTTGCTCAGCAGGTGGCGTATGGATCCCCCCTGCTGGTCCAGCATGGCGATCATCAGGTGCAGGGGCTCGATAAACTGGTGATCGCGCCCCACGGCCAGGCTCTGGGCATCCGCCAGGGCCATCTGAAACTTGCTTGTCAATTTGTCCATTCGCATGGTTAGATTCCTCTCAGGCGCCTGTCAGGCCAAGGACCGTTGGGCTATACTTGGCTCCAATCCGCATTCCAGCATAACAGGTTGATATTCTCTCTAACCCTGAATCCGCGGGTTCAGGTCTAATTCATATAGTGGATATAGGGGCACGCGGATCATATTACAAGCAAGACATCATGAACGTGCTATATGGAAGCGGAAAGAAACCATCCATGGCCGGCATAACCCGCTCCGCGTCATACGCCTGCCTCAGGCCGGCCTCAAGAAACGTTTCCGCACAAGCCCCGCGACACGATATCCGTCAGGCTGAGGATACCGGTGATTTCACCCGGCTCGCCACCGGCACGCGTGGCTACGTGATCTTCTCCGGGCATTGGGAAAACCGGATTTTGCCCGCATTTCTCACCAGGCATGAAGGAGCGGGAAACCAGCATGCATTCCCGGTTGAGCCAAATCCTTTGTGAATTCAAGGATCAAGCGAGGGTCTGCCATCCTGGTGAGCCATGCAGGTTACAGGCAACACCGGCACTTTCGAGGACGCAACTGTACCAACGGAACCAATTTCAATGAAAGACACATACATTCAAGACGCCGTCAAACGGGCCCTGGCAGAGGATGTGGGAAAAGGCGATATCACGGCCCGTCTCATTCCAGAAGCACAGCAGGCCTCGGCGCGGGTAATCTGCCGGGAGCAGGCTGTCATCTGCGGACAGGCATGGTTCGACGAGGTGTTCCGCCAGCTTGACCCCGCCTTTTCGGTATCCTGGGCGGTTCAGGATGGCGACCCGGTCAACCCCGGACAGGTATTGTGCAACCTGAAAGGAAATTGCCGGGCACTGCTGACTGGCGAAAGGACGGCCCTCAATTTCCTGCAGACGCTGTCGGGCACCGCCACGCGGGCGCGTCAGTTTCATGAGCGGGTACGGGATCTCGGCATAACGGTCCTGGATACCCGCAAAACCCTTCCAGGCCTGCGCCGTGAGCAGAAATACGCCGTGCGCTGCGGTGGTTGCAGCAACCACCGGGCGGGGCTTTATGACGCCATTCTCATCAAGGAGAATCATATCCAGGCCTGCGGCTCCATAGGCGGGGCCATCGGGCAGGCTCGCCGCGCCTCTCCCGGGTTGCCTGTGGAAGTGGAAGTGGAAAATCTCACGGAATTGACTGAAGCATTGGCGCACGGGGCCGATATAGTATTGCTGGACAACTTCCCCGAGGAGGAATTGCGTCGCGCGGTAAAGCTGAACAAGGGACGGGCCAGACTCGAGGCGTCCGGCGGCATCACATTGGAGAACATCCGCGCCGTAGCCGCGACAGGGGTGGACCTCATATCCGTCGGGGCTCTCACCAAGGACCTTCAGGCCGTTGACCTCTCAATGCGCATCGTAATCGACCGATAACCTATACGGCAGGTCCGTCAAGTGGAACGGAGCCGCGTCTCCACGCGGCGTAGGGTCCACGGCCGGTCTGCATATTCCTGTTTTATATGAACTGAGCAGAGATATGAACAATACCGCGCCCCAAGACAACCAGGAAGACACCATTCTACCGTTGCTGCAGCCGGTCTCCTGCGAACCCCAGGACGACGATACCGTCCGCCAGGGAGAAAAGGTCCTGTTGTCTTTGCACACCGGGAAGCGCTGTCTGGGCCGTCTGCAAACCTTCCAGCGGGAAGAAAGACTGCTGAGCATCAAGCTCGACGGAAAGGAAACCCCCCAAGAGATCCCCTTCAGCAAAATCAAGATCATGAGCCTGCCGCGGCGGCATGAATGGCGCCGCGCGAAACAGCAGGGCAATACCCCGGAAGGCATGACCCAGCCCGACCTGATCCAGGATTTCTGGCTCACTTTCAAGGATGG
>WGFB01000102.1 GCA_015492435.1 Gammaproteobacteria bacterium
AATAGCATGCTATTACCTGCGCTTTTCGCCTTGATCCGGAACATTTCATCTCGCCATCCATCCGGTCCAGAATTAATCAGAGGCTCCCTAGATAAAAAATCATTATAGGGAAGCGTGCGCCGTTTTTCTTCCTGCATTAGAAAAATTAGCAAAATTTTTTCTTGCTTACCCGGCAGTTGCATAAAGTTACGAGTACCAGCCGAGGATAACGCCTTGTTTTATACGCCCTGCTGGGTGTGACGGCCCCATGCGTTGGCGTCACCCCAGGATTTATCCAGGGAAGGTACGAGATACAAAAGACTATTTCCCTTGTATCTTGTGCCTTGTATCTTGTACCTTTCACAATCCCGGCCCCCGATTATTTGCAATGACCGGGATTACCTGGCGCTTGCATGAAACCGCCAGTAAATCAGCGTATGGAGATTTCCTGGATACATGGGCTCAGTGACCGTTGGTCCTGGAAATGGCTGGAGCCAGAACTTATGAGCGACCCGTTGCCAAGAGTCTTGCCCGATTGTCAGGGTTTGATGCAATGCGTATTGATCAACATTGTTCGTTCTCGAAGAGGGGCCCCTCTGAGAAATAGCAAATTGGTCGCGGAAATCATCAACTCTCTGCCAGGGCAGGTCGAAACCATACTGCTCGGCAATGACGAGGAGTTTTATTCCGAGTGCCTGGATCTTTGTAATACCCGAAGAATATACTATCTGGCGGTTCCGGGCAGTGCTTCAATTTCAGCCTGGGCGCAAGACCCTTTTCTGGTTTTGGGGGAAGGCAATAAATGGGGGCTGCTGGCTCCCCGCGCATTTGCCCGCGCGGATGACGTACAAATACCCCATGTTCTGGCAGCCTATCTTGGGTGGCAATGCCGCAACTCCACACTTGCATTTGAAGGAGGAAATATTGTCGTAGATGAGGACAATATTTTCGTAGGCGCCGATACGATATATCGGAATGCAGAGAGTCTTCAAATCACGGATAACGCAGTCATAAGCCAATTGGAGAAGGAAACGGGCCGCCGTGTCATTGTCATAGGGCCGTATCCCCAGCCTGTCGGCCATCTTGATGCGATTCTTACGCCCCTGGGGGGCAATGTGCTTGTTCTGGCCGACCCAAACTGGGGCGCGGCCTTGGCTGATCAATCCATGCGTGAATTTCCTGCCATGGTGAAAACCATAGAGCGGGAATATGAGAATGCATTCTTCAGTGATGGCGAGGCGCGGCACCGGATGGATGATGGATCTGAAATTTTTCCGCCACGCGTGGTGGGCCGTACACTGGAAGCAATAAGCGATAGCCGGGCCTTGGCGCCAACCATTGACCGTTTGGCCGATGTGCTTGGAAGAAATGGTTTTGAAATTAAACGTGTGCCATTTCTCTATCGGGCTGCCTCCCCATACAAACCGGCTTCTTCGTCCTGGGATCTTCCTTCCTCGCAGGATGTGAATCATCAATATTCTGCAACGGATCCCAGGCATGGCGCCCAGTATCCATGCCTGTCATACAATAATGTGCTTCTTGATGTATCCAGTGAGAATCAGTCTGTATATATTCCGCAATACCACTGGCCCGCCCTTGATAACGCGGCGAAATCGGCATGGCTCTCCATGGGTTATCTGGCTAAATTTACGGGTGGCTTTGCCACTGCTTCCATGTTCGGTGGACAGTTGCGCTGTATGGTGAAGGTGCTGAAAAGGTTTGTCTGATTCTGCCCCCAGCATTGGAACGAAGGCCATTGTACCGTCCCGGCTGGCGTTGTAATGCGCCGATGGAAAGGAAGCGATGGTAATCCGGGCCCGACCCGACTAACATGGGCGTATGCAACCGTCGCATGACGCTGTCATTGAGGAGATGATATGGACGTTGTTTTCTGGTTGATCCTGTTCCTGGCCGTGGTGTGGGTGGTGGCCTACCTGCGCCTTTCCATTCTGTCCTGGAGCGCGGTCATGGCTGGATATTTCCTGGCCTGGACCCTGCTTTATCAACCATCCGCCGTCAGCGCCACGCTGGTGTGGCTGTCGTTCGTGGTCCTGGCCGTTACCCTCAACATTCCGTTTCTGCGCCGCCTGATCAGCGAGCGCATCCTGATGGTGTTCCGCCGCATCATGCCGCGCATGTCGCGCACCGAGCAGGAGGCCCTGGAGGCGGGCACGGTGTGGTGGGACGGCGAGTTGTTCAGCGGCCGGCCCGACTGGAAACAACTGCTCTCCAATCCCCAGCCAACCCTGTCGGAGGAAGAACAGGCCTTCCTCGATGGGCCCGTGAACGAATTGTGCCGCATGCTGGACGACTGGGAGATCAACGAGACCCATCACGACCTGCCTCCCGAGGTGTGGCAGTTCATCAAGGACAAGGGCTTCTTCGGCATGATCATCCCCAAGGAATACGGCGGCCTGGGTTTTTCCGCCCTGGGCCATTCCAGCGTGGTCATGAAAATCGCCACCCGCAGCATGGCGGCCGCCGTCACCGTCATGGTGCCCAACTCGCTGGGCCCGGCGGAGTTGCTCCTCCACTACGGCACCGAGGAGCAGAAGAACTACTATCTGCCGCGCCTGGCCCGTGGCGAGGAGGTGCCCTGCTTTGCCCTCACCGGCCCGGAGGCGGGCAGCGATGCAGGCGCCATGCCGGACCGCGGCGAGGTGTGCATGGGGGCCTTCAAGGGGGAGCGGGTGCTGGGCATCCGACTCAACTGGGAGAAACGCTACATCACCCTGGGGCCGGTGGCCACCGTGCTGGGTCTGGCCTTCAAGCTCTACGACCCGGAGGGCCTGCTGGGCGACGAGGAAGACCTGGGCATCACCGTGGCCCTGATCCCGACCCGCACGGATGGCATCATCATCGGCAGCCGCCACTGTCCCCTCGATATCGCCTTTCAGAATGGCCCCAACTGGGGCCATGACGTGTTCATTCCCATGGAATGGGTCATCGGCGGCGCGGAACGGGTGGGCCAGGGCTGGCGCATGCTCATGGAGAGCCTCGCCGCCGGGCGCTCCATTTCACTGCCCGCCACCAGTACCGGCGCCGCCAAGATGGCCAGCCGCGCCATCGGGGCCTATGCCAGGATACGGCGCCAGTTCAAGTTGCCCATCGGCAAGTTCGAGGGCGTGGAGGAGGCCCTGACCCGTATCGCCGCCAGCACCTATCTGGCCGATGCCGCCCGGGTCATGACCGCGGGGGCGGTGGACAAGGGCGCCAAGCCCTCCGTGGTTTCCGCCATCGTCAAATACAATCTGACGGAAACCATGCGCCGGGTGCTCAACGACGCCATGGACGTGCAGGGGGGCAGCGGCATCAGCATGGGGCCGCGCAACCTGCTGGGACGGGCCTACCAGGGCGTGCCGGTGAGCATTACCGTGGAAGGGGCCAACATCCTCACCCGCAGCCTGATCATATTCGGCCAGGGGGCGGTGCGCTGCCATCCCTATGTGCTGAAGGAAATGATGGCGGTCAACAATCCGGACCACGACGAGGCGGTGCGCGATTTCGACCGCGCCATCACCGGGCACGTGGGCTTCACCATCAGCAACATCTTCCGTTCCCTGTGGTTGGGCCTGAGCGGCGCGCGTCTCGTGCGGGTGGCGGATGTTTCGCCCCACACCCGCCCTTATTTCCAGCAGTTGACGCGCATGAGCGCGGCCTTCGCCATGACCGCCGATCTCGCCATGTTCGTGCTGGGCGGCGCCCTGAAGCGCAAGGAAAAGCTCTCCGGGCGCCTGGCCGACGTGCTGAGCCATCTCTATCTGGCCTCGGCGGTGCTCAAGCGCTTCGAGGACCAGGGGCGGCCGGAGGCGGATCTGCCCCTGGTGCACTGGTGTTGCCAGTTTTCGCTGCATACCATCCAGCAGCAGCTCAGTGAGTTCTACCGCAACATGCCCAGCCGTCCCGTGGCGTGGCTGCTGCGCATGCTGGCCTTTCCCCTGGGGCGGCACTTCGCCCCGCCCGATGACGGGCTGGGGCACGAGGTGGCGGCCCTCATCCTGTCTCCCGGCGAGGCGCGCGACCGTCTCACCGCCGGCATCTTTTTATCCAGCGACGATAGGGATAGAATCGGACTACTGGACAACACCCTGCGGCGGGTGATCGAAAACGAGGCGCTGGAGGCGAAACTGCGCGCCGCGGCCGAGGAAGGCAAGCTCGATCCCGCCCCCGAGGAGGACATGGTCGAGCAGGCACTGGCCAGAAAGCTGATCACCGGGGAGGAGGCGGCGCACTACCGCGAGACTCTGGCCGCGCGCCGGGAAGTGATCAAGGTCGACGACTTTCCAGCGGATTACTGGAAGGGCAGATGAGGGAGTAGCTGAACATGGCGCAACGCGGCTCTGGCAAGAAAAACAAATTGCGGCCCGTCTATGTGGTGGACGGCAACCGCACCCCTTTCCTCAAGGTGCGCGGCAAGCCCGGCCCCTTCCTGGCATCGGATCTGGCGGTGGGCGCCGGGCGCCAGTTGCTGGCGCGCCAGCCCTTCGCCCCGGAGGAACTGGACGAGGTCATCCTGGGCTGCGTGATGCCCGGCCCCGACGAGGCCAACATCGGCCGCATCGTGGCCCTGCGCCTGGGCTGCGGGCCGCGGGTCACGGCCTGGACGGTGCAGCGCAACTGCGCCTCCGGCATGCAGGCCCTGGACTGCGCCGCCACCAACATCGCGACCGGCCGTTCCGAGCTGGTGCTGGCCGGGGGCACCGAGGCCATGAGCCATGCCCCCGTGCTGCTGGGGCCGGAGATGGTGGCGTGGCTGGGGGACTGGAACCGGGCCAAGACCTTCACGCAGCGCCTCAAGACCCTGGGGCAACTGCGCCTGGGCCATCTCAAGCCCGTCATCGGCCTGCTGCGCGGCCTCACGGACCCCGTCGTGGGCCTGTCCATGGGCCAGACGGCGGAGAATCTGGCGTGGCGTTTCAAGATCAGCCGCGAGCGCATGGACGCCTATGCCCTGCGGAGCCACCAGCGCCTGGCGGCGGCCCAGGACGCCGGCCACCTGGCGGCGGAGATGGAGGTGTTGTACGACACGCGGGGCAAGGTCTACGACCGCGACGACGGCCTGCGCCGCGACACCACCATGGAGAGCCTGGCCAAGCTGCGCCCGGTGTTCGACCGCCATTTCGGCCTGGTGACGGCGGGCAACAGCGCCCAGGTCACCGATGGCGCCTCCCTGCTCATCCTCGCCAGTGAGGATGCCATTGAAAAACATGACCTGCCGGTGCTGGGCTGCATCGCTGACAGTGAATGGGCCGGCGTCGATCCCGCCCAGATGGGCCTGGGGCCCGCCAATGCCATCGCGCCACTGCTCAAGCGCAACCGCATCGCCCTGGACAAGATCGACTACTGGGAGATCAACGAGGCCTTCGCGACCCAGGTGCTGGCGGTCGTGGAGGCGCTGGCCGACGCGGACTATTGCCGCAGCGAACTGGGCCGCCGCACGGCGGTGGGGCGCATCGGCGAGGCGCGCCTCAATGTCGATGGCGGCGGCGTCAGCCTGGGGCACCCGGTGGGCGCCAGCGGGGCGCGCATCGTCCTTCATCTTCTGCACGTCCTGAAACGCACCAACAGCCAGCGCGGCATCGCCAGCCTGTGCATCGGCGGCGGGCAGGGCGGTGCGATGCTGCTTACCCGGAACAAGGACTGAGGCCATGGCGAACAACAACACGACACACTGGCGGCGCCACATCGATGAGGACGGAATCGCCTGGCTGACCCTGGACAAGGCGGGCGCCAGCGTCAACGTCCTCTCCATGGAGGTCATCTCGGAACTGGACGGCCATCTCGCGGCGCTGGAACAGGAAGCGGTGAAGGGCCTGGTGATCCGCTCCGGCAAGGAGAAGGGCTTCATCGCCGGCGCGGACATCAAGGAGTTCCTGCGCGTGGGGAGCGTGGACGAGGCTGTGGCCATGATGCGCGACTGCCACCGCGTCTTCGACCGCCTCGAAGGACTGGGCTTTCCCACCGTGGCCCTCATCAACGGCTTCTGCCTGGGGGGCGGCCTGGAACTGGCCCTGGCCTGCCGCTACCGCATCGCCGACGAGGACCCCGGCGTGCGCCTCGGCTTGCCCGAGGTGATGCTGGGCATCCATCCCGGCTTCGGCGGCACCCTGCGCCTGCCGCGTCTCATCGGGCCGGCGCAGGCCCTGCCCCTCATGCTCGCCGGCCGTACGGTGAGCGCGCGCGCCGCGCGCAAGCTGGGCATGATCGATTACGCCGTGCCCACGCGCCACATGGAGCGGGCGGCGCGGGTCACCGTGCTGAATCCGCCCAAGCCCCACCGCCCCGGGCGCCTGCAGCGCCTGGCCGGTCATCGCCTGATCCGGCCTCTGCTGGGCATGTATATGCGCCGCGGCGTGGCGCAGCGGGTAGCGGAGAAACACTATCCTGCGCCCTACGCCCTTCTGGAGCTGTGGGTCAAACACAGCGATGACGCACGGAAAATGCTGGCCGAGGAGGCCGCTTCCGTCGCCCGCCTGGTGGTGGGGGATACCGCCCAGAATCTCATCCGCGTCTTCTTTCTGCAGGAAGAACTCAAATCGCTGGGGCGTGGCACGGATTTTCGGGCGCGTCATGTTCACGTGGTGGGCGCCGGCGTCATGGGCGGTGACATCGCCGCGTGGTGCGCCCTCAACGGCCTCCAGGTCAGCCTGCAGGACCAGGCCCCGGAGCGCATCGCGCCCGCCATCAAGCGCGCCCATGAACTGTTCCGCAAGCGCCTGCGCCAGCCGCGCCTGGCGCAGGCCGCCATGGACCGCCTGCGTCCCGATGTCGACGGGGTGGGCGTCGCCCACGCCGATGTGGTGATCGAGGCCATTTTCGAGAACGCCGAGGCCAAGGAGGCCCTCTACCGCGAACTCGAACCGCGCATGAAGGAGGAGGCCCTGCTGGCCACCAACACCTCCAGCATTCCCCTGGAGGAACTGGGCAAGGTGCTGGCGCGGCCCCAACGCCTGGTGGGCCTGCACTTCTTCAATCCCGTGGCCAAGATGAAGCTGGTGGAGATCGTCCAATCCGCGCAGACCGACGCCGGGGTGGCGCAACAGGCGGCGGGATTCGCCCGCCAGATCGACCGCCTGCCCCTGCCGGTGAAGAGCAGCCCCGGTTTCCTGGTCAACCGCATTCTCATGCCTTACCTGCTGGAGGCGGTAGTGCTGGAAAGCGAGGGCATTCAGCCGGAACTCATCGACCGGGCCGCCGTGGAATTCGGCATGCCCATGGGGCCCATCGAGCTGGCGGATACGGTGGGGCTGGACATCTGCCTTTCCGTCGCCGAGATCCTCTCCGCCAGCCTGGGCGGGACGGTGCCCGACAAGCTGCGCCGCCTGGTGGAGGCCGGCAACCTGGGCCGCAAGACAGGGCGCGGATTCTATGCCTACAAAAAGGGCAAGCCGGAAAAGGCCAGGCTCGGCAAGGACACGGAGATTCCCGCCGATGTCACCGACCGCATGATATTCAGCATCCTCAACGAGGCCGTGGCCTGTCTGCGCGAGGGGGTGATCGACACGGCGGATCACCTCGATGCGGGCATCATTTTCGGTACCGGCTTCGCCCCCTTCCGGGGCGGTCCCGTGCACTACATCAAGGCCCAGGACGTCACTGTCATGAAACAGCGCCTGGAATCCCTGGCGCAGACCTATGGCGAGCGCTTCACCCCCGACGAGGGCTGGCAGGCGCTGCGGTAGTTACGTCTCGTCCCTTTCCCTGTCTGTAGTCAGGTGCTTCTGTTCGGGTTCCTGCTGCGGCGGCGTACGCTCTTCCGCCGGCAGCCAGCGGTCGCGGTTCTTCATGCATACGCGGATGAAAGTCTCTTCACTGACGGCGAGCCGGATCGGCAGGGGCAGGGCGTCGTGGACCACCCGCAGGCAGGACTTCAGTTTTTCATCGTCCATCACCACGCCGCGCAGGGAGGGATCCAGCTTTTCCCGCCACAGCGTGCGGACGAGCGCCCAGTGCTGATCGAGGAGCTGGGCCGCCTGCTCCATGGCGGCCTCGCCCAGGGAGCCGGCCTTGCCTCTGGCCTGGCGGAATTTGTCTTTCCAGCTCATTGCGGGCCGGCGGGCCGCAGGTGGCCGCGTTTGACATACAGCAGGCAACCTTCCTGGTGGAGAGGGGTGTGCTCGCTGAGTGGCGGATTGCGCAGCCAGCTTCCCGCCGGGTAGGCGCCGTGTTCGTCCCGGAAGCTGCCCTCCAGCACCAGGATCTCCTCGCCGCCGGGGTGACGGTGGCGGGGCTGGGAGGCACGGGGCGGCCAGCGTTCCAGCCTGACTTCCTCTGTCCCATGGGCATGGAGGGGCATGACCAGGGCGCCATTGGCGCCTTCCCTGTTCCACGAATACTGATCGGGGGTGATGCACACGCGCCGGGTATCGCGGGGGTCGATCTGGCACAGCTTGACGAAAATGACGCAGCCTTCCCGGCTGAAGGGCTCATGGTAAGAGCCGCAGGGATTACGCACGTAGCTGCCGGCCGGGTAGTCGCCCGCCTCGTCGGAGAAGACGCCCTCCAGCACCAGGAATTCCTCGCCGCCCGCGTGGGTGTGGGCGGAATAACGGCTGCCGGGCGCGTATCGCACAATGGTGGTGGCGCGGCGCGCCTTCTCGCCCCCGTCGCGCTCCAGGTAGCGCCGCTCGACCCCCGGCATGGGGGTGGGGTGCCACTCGCCCAGGCCGCCGTACACCACGGCGCGCTTGCCCAGATCGGTGTGGATTTGTTCGTGACGGATGTGTGCAGGGTCTGACATGGCTGCCTTCATTGTCCCCGTTTTTTCCCTCTTTGTCAGGCCCCGGTTGATCCTACGCCGGTGGGGGCCGGCGGCGGCGCTTGAGAACCCGGAGGTAGAGTCCCAGGTTGATCAGCAGCACCGCCACCCCGAGCATGACCCCCGTCACCGGCGTGATCTCACCGGGATAGATCAGGGCGCCAATATAGTGCTGCACAAAGCTTTCACTGTAGCCCGCCTCCCCGGCCAGGGCGCGCAGCCGGTTTTCCAGCGGGGTGAGGGGGCAGACGCCGCCATAGAGCGATATCCCCACGGCCCAGAGCGCCGCCGGCAGGTGCAGCCACGCCAGGCGAGGCCAGCGCGCCACCAGGAGGGCGCCGAGCACCGCAAACAGGATGAATGCGAAGTGCAGCAGCATGACTGAGTCGGCGAGCAGCTTGTAGGCCAT
>WGFB01000103.1 GCA_015492435.1 Gammaproteobacteria bacterium
GATAATCATAGACCGTGTACAGCGGGGCGGGGATGGCGACCTTGACGATACTGCCCTGCTGACCACACATGGGGGGCGACTGTAGCACGGAAAAGGGTGTTTCGCACCTGGAAAGGTGGGGGCTGGCGGCAAGAAAATCTGGCGCCCGATTAGGAATATTCTTACCTGTCGGGTCTAAGCTGTTGTCCCGGAATGGGTTTGGCACTTTTCCACAAATTCTGTGGATAACTTTGTGAATGAAATGGGGTCATGTGGCCCAAAGCCGCATGGCTATTGGCGTTCTGTTATTTTGACGACGAAAAAGGCAGAATCGTATAGGTTATATAAAACAATAACTTGTGAATCTTTTCCTGGTGTGCCCCGATGGCCGAGGCGGCTGCTGTGTCAAAAACCCAACAGTCAGGCCCGGTTGTGTATAAGATCAGATGTCAAGCCCTGATTCACAGGCCTTGGAGCGGCCAATAACCTGATGATTAATAGGGCTTTACGACAACCAGGATGACGATGACGACCAGGAAGAGCACGGGAATTTCATTGAGCCAGCGGAAAAAGCGGTGGCTGCGCCGGTTGCGTCCCGCCTTGAAGTCCAGGAGCAGTTTGCCGCAGTAGACATGATAGCCTACCAGCAGCAGCACCAGCATCATCTTGGTGTGAATCCACCCCGCCGCGGAATAGGCCGCCCATGCATAGTCCACCAGCATCCAGACGCCGAATCCGATGGTCAATACCGCGCCAGGGGTCATGATGCCGAAAAAGAGCTTGCGCTCCATGACCTTGAAGCGCTCGTCGCTGATGGCGTCCTCGCTCTGGGCGTGATAGACGAACAGGCGCGGCAGATAGAACAGCCCGGCGAACCAGGTGACCATGAAGATGATATGCCAGGCCTTGACCCAGATCATGTTGCTGAGGAAATCGGTGGATTTGGCATGGGGGCAATATACTGGGCATTACCGTTGTTTGACAAATTTTCCCGCCCCTCGGAACGCATGGCTTGAACCTGAACCCACGGATTCAGGTTGAAATGACAGGTCCGCCCTGTCTATGATCAATACCCGATAACGGGGAGAGGCGCGGGGGATTCCATCAGGCTCCATGAATGTTGCGACGCAGGCTACGGTGCGGAAGACGGGCTGGCCGGCGCGGCTGGCATTGCGATTCGTCCGGCGCGGCGGCAGAACGGTGCTGGCCGATCGCCGCCATTACGGGCCATTGCGCGTGCAGCGGCCCTTCTACCCCGAATCGCCCGCCATCTGCCATGTATACGTATTGCATCCCCCGGCGGGGATGGTTTCCGGCGACGATCTGGAGATGGATGTGCGGGTCGGGGGAGAGGCATGGGGGCTGATCACCACGCCGGGCGCCGGCAAGTTCTATCGTCATGGCGGCGGCCCGCCCGCCTCCCAGGACCAGCGCCTGAGCATCGCCGCGGGCGGCACGCTGGAATGGCTGCCCCAGGAGAATATTCTCTATGATGGCGCCCATGCCTGCATGGCCACGCGGGTGGAAGTGGAGGAAGGGGCGCGTTTCATGGGCTGGGACATCACCTGCCTGGGGCGCCCCGCATGCGATGAGGCGCTGCGGCGCTGCCGCGTCCGCCAGCGCTTTGAACTGTGGCGGGACGGGGTGCCCTTGTGGGTGGAGCGCAGCCGCTATGACGATCACTGCCCCGTGCTGGATGCCCGCTGGGGGCTGAGGGGGCAGGGCGTCGCCGGCACCCTGGTGTGCACCAACCACCGGCCGGAGGTGGTGGACGAGATACGGCGCCGCGTGGAGGTTGCCGCGCCCGCGCTGTTTTCCGCCACCCAGATGGACGAGGTGCTGGTGTGCCGTTATCTCGGCGGCCAGGCCCAGGAGGCGCGCGCCTGCCTGGGCGGGGCATGGCGCCTGTTGCGCCGCCTGGTATTCGGCCGCGAGGCCGTGCCGCCGCGAATCTGGTTGACTTGAGGGGAGACTATGGAGCTATCACCACGAGAAAAAGACAAATTGTTGATATTCACGGCGGCGCTGCTGGCCGAACGGCGCAAGGCCCGGGGTCTCAAGCTGAACTATCCCGAGGCCGTGGCGTATATTTCAGCGGCCATCATGGAGGGGGCGCGGGATGGCAGGAGCGTGGCGGAGCTGATGCAGTATGGCGCCACCTTGCTGAGCCGTGACGATGTCATGGAAGGTGTGGCCGAGATGATCCACGACGTGCAGGTGGAGGCCACCTTTCCCGACGGCAGCAAGCTGGTCACCGTACACAATCCAATTCAGTAAGGGAGGGCGACGTCAATGATTCCCGGAGAAGTGAAGACCGCCGATGGCGAGATCGAATTGAACGAGGACCGTCCCACCCTCAGGCTGACGGTCGCCAATACGGGGGACCGCCCCATCCAGGTTGGTTCCCATTACCATTTCCACGAAACCAATCCCGCCCTGTCTTTCGACCGGGCGGCCGCGCGGGGATTCCGCCTGAACATCCCGGCCGGAACCGCCGTGCGTTTCGAGCCGGGGCAGAGCCGTGACGTGGAACTGGTGGCCTATGGCGGCGAGCGCAGGGTCTATGGTTTTCGCGGCGCGGTGATGGGGCCGCTGGAGGGGGCGTCATGAGCCGCATCGATCGCGCCGCCTACGCGGAAATGTTCGGGCCCACGGTGGGCGACCGCGTGCGCCTGGGCGACACGGATCTCTGGATACAGGTGGAAGAGGACCGCACCTGCTATGGCGAGGAAGTCAAATTCGGCGGCGGCAAGGTCATCCGCGACGGCATGGGTCAAAGCCAGCGCGGCGCCGCCGAGGTGGCGGACACGGTCATCACCAACGCCCTGATCCTGGATCACTGGGGCATCGTCAAGGCGGACATCGCCCTCAAGGAGGGGCGCATCGCCGCCATCGGCAAGGCGGGCAACCCCGATGTGCAGCCCGGCGTCGACATCGTCATCGGTCCCGGCACGGAGATCATCGCCGGCGAGGGGCAGATCGTCACCGCCGGCGCCATCGACGCCCATATTCACTACATCTGCCCGCAACAGGCGGAAGACGCCCTCATGTCGGGCATCACCACCATGCTGGGCGGGGGCACCGGGCCTGCCGCGGGCACCAACGCCACCACCTGCACGCCGGGGCCCTGGTACATCGAGCGCATGTACCAGGCCGTGGAGGCCCTGCCCATGAATTTCGGTTTCCTGGGCAAGGGCAACGCCAGTCTTCCCGGCCCCTTGCGGGAACAGCTCGATGCCGGGGCCATGGGGCTCAAGCTGCACGAGGACTGGGGGACGACCCCCGCCGCCATCGACAATTGCCTGGCGGTGGCCGAGGCGTACGATGTCCAGGTGGCCATCCATACCGATACCCTCAATGAGTCCGGCTTCGTGGAGGACACCCTGGCCGCGCTCAAGGGGCGCGCCATCCATACCTATCACACCGAGGGCGCCGGGGGCGGCCACGCGCCGGACATCATCAAGGCCTGCGGCCTCTCCAACGTCCTGCCGTCGAGCACCAATCCCACCCGCCCCTATACGGTCAACACCATCGACGAGCACCTGGACATGCTCATGGTGTGCCACCACCTGGATGCGGGCATCGCCGAGGACGTGGCCTTTGCCGAATCGCGCATACGCCGCGAAACCATCGCGGCCGAGGACATCCTGCACGACCTGGGCGCCTTTTCCATGATCGCCTCGGATTCCCAGGCCATGGGCCGTGTGGGCGAGGTAATCTGCCGGACCTGGCAGACGGCGCACAAGATGAAGGCGCAGCGCGGCCCGTTGCCGGAAGACAGCGATCACCACGACAATTTCCGGGCGCGGCGCTATGTGGCCAAGTACACCATCAACCCGGCCATCACCCACGGCATCGCCCACGAGGTGGGGTCCGTGGAGGCGGGCAAGCTGGCCGACCTGGTCTTGTGGAAGCCGGCGTTCTTCGGGGTCAAGCCTTCCATGATCATCAAGGGCGGCATGATCGCGGCGGCGCCCATGGGGGATCCCAATGCCTCCATACCGACGCCCCAGCCCGTGCACTACCGTCCCATGTTCGGCGCCCTGTCCGGCGCACGCGACGCCACCTGCGTGAGCTTCATGTCCCGCGCCGCCGTCGAGGCCGGCGTGGCCGGAAAGCTGGGGCTGCGCAGGCCGGTGGTTGCGGTGCGTGATTGCCGCGGCGTGCGCAAGGAGGATCTCATTCACAATACCTGGCAGCCCGAGATGGAGGTGGATCCCCAGACCTACGAGGTGCGCGCCGACGGCGAGTTGCTGACCTGCGAGCCGGCATCGGTGCTCCCGCTGGCCCAGCGCTATTTCCTGTTCTGATCCGTGCGTGAATTCACGCGGGTGATGGAGGGCGGCGGCGGGGCGGCGCATGCCACCCTCACCCTGCCCCATGCCCTCAGACAGCGCTGCCGCCAGCGGGTGCGCCTGGACAATGGGGAGGAGGCGGGCCTGTATCTGCCCAGGGGATCGAGGCTGAGGGACGGAGACCGGCTGCTCAGCGCGGATGGCCTGGTGGTGGAAGTCAGGGCGGCCCGCGAGACGGTGTCCCGGGTAAGCTGCGCGGACGCACTGGCGCTGGCCGGCTTGTGCTACCACCTGGGCAACCGCCACGTGGAAATCCAGCTTGGGCGGGGATGGGTGGCCTACCTGCGGGATCCGGTGCTGGACGGCATGGTGCGCGGCCTGGGGTTTGAAGTCGATGTTGCGCAACAGCCCTTTGAGCCGCTGCCGGGCGCCTATCATGCCGGGGGCGCCGTCCATGCCTGATGACCGCGATCCCCAGGCCGTCGTGCGCCTGCTGCAGTTGACCAGCCCCGCCTTGCCGGTGGGCGCTTACGCCTATTCGGGGGGGCTGGAGCATGCCGTTGCGGCGGGATGGGTGCAAAACCAGGCTCAGGCCCGAGAATGGATCACCGGCGTCGCCGGACACAGCCTGTGCGCCCTGGACCTGCCGGTGTTGTGCCGCATGTACCGGGCTTGGCGGCGGGGAAGGGTGTCACAGGTGCAGTGGTGGAATCATTTTCTGGCCGCCTCGCGCGAGTCCGCGGAACTGCTGGCCGAGGACCGTCAGTTGGGTGGCGCCATGGCGCGGTTGCTGGCGGATCTGGGAATAGCGGAGGCGCGCGGGGACGGCGCGCTGGAGGCGCCTTGCTGGGCGGCCATGTTCAGTCTCGCCGCGTGGCGCTGGGGCATTGGAGAAACAGACATGCTGCGGGGCTATCTCTGGTCGTGGTGCGAGAACCAGGTGGCGGCCGCCATCAAGCTGGTGCCCCTGGGGCAGACGGACGGGCAGCGCATCCTGTCCGGGTGCGCCGGGCGAATCCCCGCCTGGGTGGACCACAGCTTGCTATTGGATGACGACGCCATCGGACAGGCAGCGCCGGCGCTGGCCATGGGCAGCGCATGCCATGAGCAGCAATACAGCCGCCTGTTCCGGTCATGATTCCAGGGTTGCCCAGTGGGTACCTGGATGCGTCTCCACTGGGGCTGATTTCCTGAGGCAAACGAGAACTTTGAGAGGAAGATGCCAATGAACGACAAAGCCCCCCTGCGGGTCGGAATCGGCGGGCCGGTCGGCTCGGGCAAGACGGCCCTGGTGGATACGCTGTGCAAGCGCTTGCGCGACCGCTACGAGATCGCGGTGGTGACCAATGACATCTATACCCAGGAGGATGCCCGGTTCCTGGTGCGCAGCGCGGCGCTGGATGCCGCGCGCATCATCGGGGTCGAGACAGGGGGATGCCCCCATACGGCCATTCGTGAGGACGCTTCCATGAATCTGACGGCGGTTGCCGACCTGCAGCAGCGCTTTCCGGGCCTGGAGATCGTTCTGGTGGAAAGCGGCGGCGACAATCTCAGCGCCTCCTTCAGTCCCGAGCTGGCGGACCTCATGATCTATGTCATCGATGTGTCGGCCGGCGACAAGATACCCCGCAAGGGGGGGCCGGGGATTACCCGTTCCGACCTGCTGGTGATCAACAAGACCGACCTTGCCCCCTATGTGGGCGCTTCCCTGGAGGTCATGGCGCATGATGCACGCAAGATGCGCGGCGAACGGCCTTTTGTCTTTTCCAATATGAAGTCGGGGGAGGGTGTGGAGGAGATCATCCGCTTCATCGTGCACCAAGGCATGCTCCAGGAGCGGGCATAGTCCATCCAGCTCACTTTTCTTTTCACCTCACCCTTATCCTGAGCGTTTCCGACGCACCAATTTAAGGCGCTTCATTTCTGTTATGCACAGGGATGGCGCGTTTTTTGTTGTGGGCGGGAACGTGAAATTTCAGGTTTTATCTTTGAGTTCAGAGTGTTGGCAGTCATCCCTGTGTTGGGCACGGCATTTGCAAATGAGAGCGTGCAGTTTTTAACAAAAACAAATATTTTTCAAGTTCGGGAGAATTCATATGAAACGCCATCTCTACCCGGTTGCGCTGGGCTTCGCCATCGCGACCATCGCCACACCCCTGATGATTTCTTCGGCGCACGCCGGGGGCATGATCAAGATCGATGACACCAAGTGGGTCAGCGTGGGTGCCGGCCTGCGCACCAGCTTCAACGCGGTGGACAAGGCCGCGCCCAACGGAAAAGACCGTTCAAAGGATTTCAGGGTGGATGGAATGCGCCTTTACGTGAACGGCCAGATCCATGAGAACATCAAGCTGGAATTCAACACAGACCGTTCCGTCGATTCGGCGGGCAACGAGAACATCCGCGTCCTCGATGCCCTGGTCAAGTTTGAATTCTCTGATGGTTTCAACATCTGGATGGGCCGCATGCTGCCGCCCAGCGACCGCTCCAATCTGGACGGACCCTACTACCTGAATACCTGGAATTTTCCCCTGGCCCAGGCCTATCCCTCCATCTTCGCCGGCCGTGACGACGGTGCCGCGGTATGGGGCATGTCCGGCGGCGGGAAGTTCAAGTATCAGCTCGGCGCCTTCGAGGGCACCGAGGGCGCGCCCAACCTGCAGGATAACCTGCTCTATGCCGCGCGCTTCGTGTTCAACTTCTGGGATCCGGAACCCGGTTATTACAACAGCAGCACCTACTATGGCGCCAAGGATGTGCTGGCCATTGGCCTGGTCTACCAGACCCAGGGCGATGCCGCCACCAAGGCCGCCAAAACGGTGGATTTCACCGGCTGGAGCATTGATGGCCTGATGGAGAAGAAGCTGGGCAACGACGGCGTGGTAAGCCTGGAAGGTACCTACTATGACTACGAGGGCAATCCGGTATTGACCGGCAATGATGGCACGGGCTATTTCGTGCTGGGCGCCTATCTGTTCCCGGGCAAGGTTGGCATGGGGCAATTCCAGCCCGTTGCGCGCTACCAGTCCCTCGATATCAGTGGCGGCAATCAGACCACCAACTGGGAAGTCGGCACGAACTACATCATAGACGGCCACAATGCGCGCCTGTCGCTGGTTTACGGCAACACGGAAGTCGATGCCGGGGCCACCAATTCCAGCAGCAATGCGCTGCAGATAGGCTTGCAGATGCAGATCTGATTCCAACCTGACCATTGTTTCAAAACGAGGTGAAATCAAATGAAAATATTTAGAGAAAAGGCGGCAGGGCGCGCCATATGCGCCGTGGCCGGCATGGCGCTGGGCCTGTCGGCCCTGGTGGCGCAGGCGGCGGATACCATCAAGGTGGGCGTGCTGCATTCCCTGAGCGGGACCATGGCCATCAGTGAGACAACCTTGAAGGACACGGTTCTGATGATGGTGGATGCGCAGAACAAGAAAGGCGGTGTACTGGGCAAGAAGCTGGAGGCTGTCGTGGTCGACCCTGCTTCCAACTGGCCGCTGTTTGCCGAAAAGGCGCGCGAGCTGCTGCAAAAGGAAAAGGTCGATGTAGTGTTCGGGTGCTGGACCTCCGTTTCCCGCAAGTCTGTACTGCCCGTGTTCGAGGAACTCAACGGCTTGTTGTTCTATCCCGTGCAGTACGAGGGAGAGGAATCGTCGAAGAACGTCTTCTACACGGGCGCCGCGCCCAACCAGCAGGCCATTCCCGCGGTGGACTATCTCATGAACGAGGTGGGCGTGAAGCGCTGGGTGCTGGCGGGGACGGACTATGTCTATCCCAGAACCACCAACAAGATTCTGGAGGCCTACCTCAAGTCCAAGGGCGTCAAGGACGAGGATATTATGATCAACTACACGCCCTTCGGCCATTCTGACTGGCAGAGCATCGTCTCCGACATCAAGAAATTTGGTTCCGCGGGCAAGAAGACCGCCGTGGTGTCCACCATCAATGGCGACGCCAACGTACCCTTCTACAAGGAGCTGGGCAACCAGGGGATTGCCGCCGAGGATATTCCCGTCGTCGCCTTCTCCGTGGGCGAGGAGGAGTTGTCCGGCATCGATACCAAGCCGCTGGTGGGCCACCTGGCCGCCTGGAACTATTTCATGAGCGTCGATACGCCCGAGAACGAGGCTTTCATCGAGCAGTGGCACAAGTTCATCAAGGATGAGAACCGGGTCACCAACGATCCCATGGAAGCAACCGTGATCGGCTTCAACATGTGGGTGAAGGCGGTCGAAAAGGCCGGGACCACCGACGTCGATGCCGTGGAGCAGGCCATGATCGGCATCTCCGTACCCAACATGACGGGCGGCATGGCGGTGATGAACAAGAACCATCACCTGTCCAAGCCGGTGCTGATCGGCGAGATTCAGGAGGACGGTCAGTTCGACGTGGTGTGGGAAACGGAAGGCACCGTCCCTGGCGATGCCTGGTCTGACTACCTGCCGGGCAGCCGCGACATCATTGCCGACTGGACGCCCCCCATCAAGTGCGGTAACTACAATACCAAGACCAAGAAGTGCTCAGGTCAGAATTTCTGAGCTGAAGTAGCTGGGAAATGCCGCGGGCGCCGCTGTTTTCAGCGGCGTCCGGGGTTCTTTTACCCAAATTCCCACCGCCTTCGTGTATGATGTACGTACCACAATGGCAGGAAAACAATAATCAGACGCTGCCCGGGGGCACGCCGTAGAGCACCGGCGCTTCGCGATGCGAAGTCCGGCAACTTCCGTTACAGCGTTGGGTTTCGTCACTCGGCACTGCTTACATTATCGCATTGATTGGGTTAATCCATTATGGACGGTATCAGAAATCATCCCGTATTGTTTCTGCTGCGCCGGATGTTCGCATTGCTGGTGCTGTGCGCCCTTCCCCTGCCGGCGCTCGCCGGTTTCGATGAGGCGGTGCAGGCACTCAACGTCAAGTCTTTCTCAAAAAAGGCCGACGCGATCATTGCGCTTGCGGATACGGGAAATGAGAGGGTTACCGGGATATTGCAGGCGATGCTGGACAGCCGCCTGTTTTACCGCAAGAGCGACCGGCGGGTCGTCATCGTGGAAAAAATCGATGGCGGTTACCGCCTCACGGATGCCGCAACCGGCGAGGCACTGGGTGAAACAGGCCGGCGCGCGGTCAAGAAGGTCCGTATCAACAACAAACTGCGCGGCCTGCTGCGCAATACGCTGGCACGCCTGAGTCTGTCGAGCAAGGATGCGGAGATCCGTCATGCCGCCGCCAAGGTCATGCTGGGGAATGTCAGCGCCGCGACGAAGCCGGTGTTGACCGCGGCCCTGGCGAAGGAGACGGAGTCGGATATTCGCGAGCTGTTGGAGACGGCTCTCGCTTTGTCGGATCTGGGCAGTGAAGATCCGGCCATGCGCCTGCGGGCCATCGAGGTTCTGGATGGCAACCTGGAGCCGGAAGTGCGCAACCGGCTGAACCGCCTGCTCGAAGAAGAGGCTGATACGGAACTCGCCGAGGTGGCGCGGCAGGCCATCAAGAACATCGAATTCAAGTTGAAGTTCTACAGTTTCATGGAAACCGTGTTCTTCGGGTTGAGCCTGGGCTCGGTCCTGCTGCTGGCCGCCATCGGGCTGGCCATTACCTTTGGCGTGATGGGGGTCATCAACATGGCCCACGGCGAACTGATCATGCTGGGGGCGTATACCACCTATATGGTGCAGCTCCTCATGCCCAATCATATCGAGTGGTCCATCATGGTCGCCATTCCCGCCGCCTTTATCGTTTCCGGCCTGTTCGGCATTGCCATCGAGCGCGGGATTATCCGTTTTCTCTATGGGCGTCCCCTGGAGACCCTGCTGGCCACTTTCGGGGTCAGTCTGCTGTTGCAGCAACTGGTGCGCACCACGGTGTCCGCGCAGAATGTCACCGTGGAGAACCCGGCCTGGCTCAGCGGCTCTCTGGAGATCAACGCGGCCCTGTCGCTGACCTACAACCGTCTCTACATCCTGTTGTTCTGCATGCTGGTGTTCTTCGCCCTGATGCTGATTCTGAAGAAGACCTCGCTGGGTCTGCAGGTCCGCGCCGTGGCGCAGAACCGCGCCATGGCGCGGGCCATGGGGATCCGCAGCAAATGGGTGGACGCCATGACCTTCGGCCTGGGCTCCGGTATCGCCGGAGTGGCCGGCGTGGCCCTCAGCCAGTTGACCAATGTGGGGCCGAACATGGGGCAGGCCTATATCATCGATTCCTTCATGGTGGTGGTGTTTGGCGGCGTCGGGAATCTGTGGGGCGCCCTGGTGGGCGCCATGTCTCTGGGCGTGGCCAACAAGATCCTGGAGCCCTGGGCCGGCGCCGTGCTGGCCAAGATCCTGGTGCTGGTCTTCATCATCCTGTTCATACAAAAACGTCCGCGCGGCCTGTTTCCCCAGAAGGGCCGTTCCGCGGAAAACTGAGCCATGCTGCTGGGACGTTTCTATCACAGTGACCGGGGAGGCGCGATTCTGCTGGCGGGACTCTTCCTGCTGGCCATCGTGGTGCCCGTGCTGAACCTCGTGGTGCCGGAGTCCTCGCCGTTTCATCTCTCCACGTATACCGTCACCCTGATCGGCAAGTATCTGTGTTACGCGCTCCTCGCCCTGGCGCTGGATCTGATCTGGGGTTACTGCGGCATTCTCAGCCTGGGGCACGGCGCCTTTTTCGCGCTGGGCGGCTACGCCATGGGCATGTACCTCATGCGCCAGATCGGCGACCGCGGCGTCTACGGCAATCCGGAATTGCCGGACTTCATGGTGTTTCTCAACTGGCAGGAACTGCCCTGGTACTGGCTGGGTTTCGACATGTTCTGGTTTGCCATGCTGATGGTGGTGCTGGTGCCGGGCCTGCTGGCCTTCGTCTTCGGTTGGTTCTCCTTCCGTTCCCGCGTGACCGGTGTCTACCTGGCCATCATCACCCAGGCCCTGACCTTTGCCCTCATGCTGGCCTTCTTCCGCAATGAAATGGGTTTCGGCGGCAACAACGGCATGACCGATTTCAAGGACATCCTGGGCTTCGACCTGCAGGCGGACAGCACCCGTGTCGCCCTGTTTCTGGCATCCGTGGTGGCCCTGGCCGTCAGTTATGTGGCCTGCCGGTTCATTATCAATTCCAAGCTGGGGCGTGTGATTGTTGCCATTCGCGATGCCGAATCGCGTACCCGCTTCGTGGGATACCAGGTGGAGCGCTTCAAATTGTGGCTGTTCGTGTTCTCCGCCGTTCTGGCCGGTATTGCCGGGGCGCTGTATGTACCCCAGGTGGGCATCATCAATCCCAGCGAGTTCGCCCCCCTCAATTCCATAGAACTGGTGATCTGGGTGGCCGTGGGCGGGCGCGGCATGCTCTATGGCGCCGTGCTGGGCGCCCTGCTGGTCAACTACGCCAAGACCTATTTCACGGCGGCGTTCCCCGATCTGTGGCTGTTCGCCCTCGGCGCCCTGTTCGTGCTGGTGACCATCTTCCTGCCCAAGGGGCTGGTCGGTCTGTGGAAGAAGCGCGGGAAGGAGCCGGAACCGTGAAGCCACTGGATCCCCTGCGCAAGGCCCTGCGGCGCGACCGGGTCTTCGATTTCATGATGCCCCAGGTGGTCTTCAGTCCGGATCTGGATGTCAGCCATGGTCCCATCCTGTATCTGGAAGATGTCACCGTCAGCTTCGATGGATTCAAGGCCCTGAACAATCTTTCTCTTTACATCGACGATGGCGAGCTGCGCTGCATCATCGGTCCCAATGGCGCCGGCAAGACCACCATGATGGACGTGATTACCGGCAAGACGCGGCCCGACAGCGGCTCGGTCTTTTTCGGACAGAAAATCGATCTGCTGCGCCTCTCCGAGACCGACATCGCCCAGGGCGGCATCGGCCGCAAGTTCCAGCGCCCCACGGTTTTCGAAAGCCATACGGTGTATGAGAACCTGGAGCTTTCGCTGGCCGCCGACAAGGGCGTGTGGCCCACTCTGTTCGCCTCCCTCAACCAGGCTCAGAAGGACCGTATCGATGAGATTCTGGAAGTCATCGCCCTTACGGAGCAGCGTCATCATCTGGCGGGCACGCTCTCCCATGGGCAGAAGCAGTGGCTGGAGATCGGCATGCTGCTGGCCCAGAGTCCCCGCGTGCTGCTGGTCGACGAGCCCGTGGCCGGCATGACCGCGCAGGAGACGGAGCGCACTGCTGAACTGTTGACCTCGCTGGCGGGGAAGCATTCCGTTGTCGTGGTGGAGCATGATATGGAGTTTGTCCGTTCAATCGCCCGCAAGGTGACCGTATTGCACGAGGGCAGCGTCCTGGCTGAGGGCAGCATGGATGAGGTGCAGAACGATCCCCGTGTCATCGAGGTGTATCTGGGTGAATGAGACATGCTGAAAATCGAGAATCTCAACCAGTTCTACGGCGAGAGCCATACCTTGTGGGATCTCAGTCTCGAAGTGCCCGAGGGTTCATGCACCTGCCTCATGGGACGCAACGGGGTGGGCAAGACCACCCTGCTCAGGTGCATTATGGGGCTGGAAAAGACGTCCTCGGGGCGAATCATTTTTGACGGCCAGGACATCGCCGGCCTCGATGCGGAGCGGCGCGCGCCCCTCGGCATAGGCTTCGTTCCGCAGGGGCGGGAGATTTTTCCCCAGTTGACGGTCGAAGAGAATCTCAAGATCGGCCTTCTTGCCCGCCAGGATGGCCTGAAAGAGATTCCCGAGCGGATCTTCCACCTTTTTCCCGTGCTCAAGGAAATGCTGCAGCGGCGGGGCGGAGACCTGTCGGGCGGGCAACAGCAGCAACTGGCCATCGGCAGGGCGCTGGCCGTCGATCCCAAGCTGCTTATCCTGGATGAGCCGACGGAGGGCATCCAGCCCAATATCGTGCGCCAGATCGGCGATATCATCGTGCAATTGAACCAGGAAGAAAAGCTGACAGTGCTGCTGGTTGAACAGAAGCTGGCCTTTGCGCGCCGCACGGGGCAGCAGTTTCATCTCATGGAGAAAGGCAGGGTCGTGGCCAGCGGACCCATGTCCGGTCTCAGCGATGAACTCGTTCACCGACATCTTGCGGTATAATTCCGCCGGTTCAGGTGGATTGCGGAGCGGCGGAATAATATGCTTCGATATCCTGGCGGGAGATGATGCCCACGATGGTCGAGGGCTGTTCCGTATCCGCGGCCACGCAGGCCATGTCCAGGTTTCCCCGGTCCAGAACTTCCAGGGATTCCTGCAAGGTTGCCCGCTTATCGATAAGCGCCGCCTGGCTGCGCTGGGCGGGTATGTCCATCAGGTCGATCAGGCCGTTCCGGGAAAGGGATGCCTCGTTCTCGGCGAGATACTGTGCCAGGTTACTGGCCGGCATGACGGTGGGCTGGCGGCCGCTTTCTGACAGCAGTACGATCCACAAAGGGTTTTCCCGCAGCATTTTCCTGGCTTCCCGCCCGGGAACCCGGGTGGGGGTGAGCACGAAATTCTGCTCCATGACGCGGACCACGCCCTCGATGCGAAGGGATTGCGCAACCGGATCGTTGTGGAAATCGAGCCCGCGCTCGCGGAGCAGCATATCGAAAACGGCTGGTTGCTTGAACAGTTCGCTGCAGGTCAGGCCCGCGGTGATGACGGCCAGCATGCCCGGCAGGATGAGATGGGGGTCGGCTGTCAACTCGATGATGGCGATCAATGCCGCCAGGGGCGCTTGCAGAACGGCGCCCATCATGGCTGCCATGCCGATGACGGCATAGAAGGCCGGCCCCGTCACCTGGCCGGGAAATACCGACTGCGCCACGATGCCCAGCGCCCCACCGGCGCAGGCGCCGATGACCAGGGTAGGGCCGATGAAGCCACCTGGCAGCCCCAGGCCGACGCAGGCACTGGTGGCGAGCATTTTGAAAAAAACGATCACGAGCAGCAGGACAAACCCGGCCTGGCCCGCGAGGGTGAGATTGATAGTGTCATACCCGACACCCATGATCTGCGGGACGAAGACGGCGGTGATCCCCGTGATGACGCCCGCGAGCAGTGTCCGTTGCCACAATCCGCGCTGTCTCCACAGGCCCGTGAACTTCCGCAGCATGCGAATAAAAAGGGCTGCCAGGGCGCCGATGAGGAGTCCGCTGAGCAGGACAAAGGACAGCTCCCACAGGGAACCCATGTCGAGCAGCGGGATGGTGAACACCGGTTCGTCGCCGAAGACCAGCCGCGACAGGGCGGTGGCCGAGACGGCCGCCAGAATCACGGGGGTGAATCCCGCCAGGGAATATTCCCGGGCTATTACCTCCATGGCGAAAATAACGCCCGCCAGCGGGGTGTTGAAAGAGGCGGCGATGGAGGCGGCGGCCCCGCAGGAAACCAGCACGCGGTTGCTGTTGTCCGGCAGCCTGAGAGATTGCCCCATGAGACTGCCGGTCGCCGCGCCCAGGTGAACGCCCGGCCCCTCGCGTCCGACGGAGTGGCCGCTGATGATGGAGAGGGCGGCCCCGATGAATTGCCATGCCGCGTTCGCCGGGGGCAGGCGCCCCTCGTGGTACATGAATCGCTCCATCACATGGACGATGCCCATCTGGCGAGTTTCACGGGCGATCATATCGAAGATCAGGCCGATAAGCAGCGCGCCGACGATGGGGATGAGCAGGCGCAGGACGGGGGACAGGTCCTCGTAGTTCTCAGGGTTCCCCAGGGGCAGCAGGCCGGCCTGGGCGGTTTCGATGAACAGGCGGAAGGCGATGATGACCAGACCTGTCAGCAACCCGCAGACCAGTCCGATGAGGGCCAGTTGGGGCATGGGATCGATGGCGGAAAGCCAGAGCCTTGTTCTTTCCAGGAAGGTTTTCCGGTTGGATTTCATGCGTTCTTATTGCCTGGAAATATAGTCATATAATGAATTGTATTAAATGCTCCGCGTGTATGCGCGCCCGCCGTAATCCTGACCGAATTCCCTGGTTTTGCATGTGAATTTTATCTTGACACATTAATAGGCTTGTTTTAAATTTACCTGCAACCGGGAGGGGGGAGTGAAAACCTTCTTAGGTGAAATAATAATAACGATATAAAAAATCACTAGGCGGCTGACATGGCCGCTTTTTTTTATCCTCCTGCCAGCCCGCGCTCCGCTGCCGTGATCAGCCTGCCATCATGGATCTCATATCGGAAGGAAATACCACCGGCCTGTGGGCCTTGTTCGTCAGCGCTTTTGTTTCGTCCACGCTGCTGCCGGGCGGATCGGAGGCACTGTTGTATGGCTTGGCCCGCGCCGGGCATCACGAGCCCTGGGTATTGCTGATGATCGCCAGCACGGGAAACACCCTAGGCGGCATGACCTCCTGGCTGGTGGGCCGGGTCATTGCGTGGCGTTTTCCATCCCACCGCATGCTGGCGTCACCGCGTTATCAACGCGCCCTGCACAGGGTCAGGCGGTGGGGAACGCCGGCGCTGATTTTTTCCTGGTTGCCGTTCGTGGGTGATCCCCTGTGCGTGGTAGCAGGATGGTTGCGCACCAGCCTGCTTGCCACTGTTTTTTTTATTGCCCTGGGAAAGGTGTTGCGTTACAGCGCTGTTCTGTATGTGGCTTGAGCCGCGTGGCGTCCCGCGGACTCAGGTGGTGAGCAGGCCGGCGCTGACGCTCTTCAACCCGTCGCGCAGCACGCTGGCGCGCAGGCCATATTGCTTCAGGACGAAGGAGGCCGCTGAACTGCGCCGGCCCGTTTCGCAATAGCAGATGTAGCTGATGCCGTTGTCCAGGGACTGGGCGCGCTTGTGCAGATCCCGCATGGGGATGTTGAGGCTGCCGGGCAGATGGCCCTGCTGATACTCGGAGGGCAGGCGCACGTCGATCCAGCGCGCGCCGCGGGCGATTTCCTGCTCGGCCAGGGCATAGTCCTGCCAATGTACGTTGGGCTGCTCCAGCAATTGTATGAAATCCCCCTTGGCGAGGCGCAGCAGGATGCCGTCTGACATCATGGTGACCGTGGCGTTGCGGGGATTGTTGGAGATGAGCGCGGCCTCGCCGAAGGTGTCGCCCTGGTTCAGTTCCGCGATCTCGATGGATTCCTCGTCGTCGTCCGGGTTGCGCGTCACCATGGCCACCCCGGCGTCGATCATATAGAAGTAGTCCCCGGGATCGCCCTGACGGATGATGACGTCTCCGGCCTGTACCATGATGGGCTCCAGGCGGTCGAGGAGGGCCTCGATGTTGGCGGGCGGCAGATTCCGGAAGGTGGGGGATTTGATCATGGCGTTCAGCCACTGGCCCTTGTTGACGGTGATGATGCCCTGTTCGCACATCACCACTTCCTCGTCGGGGGCGGAGATCTGGCCCCAGGTGAGCAGGGTGTCCAGCAGCTCCTTGTCGACGCGCAGGATTTCGCAGGGGGTGACGGTCACGGCGGAAAACCGGCGCGGGGTCTCCGCGGCCACCGGGTGGCGCGCATCCTCGCTGCCGCTGTGGAACAGCCGCACCACGTCGCTGCCGCGTGACGACAGTTCCAGGCTGCCGCTCAACAGGTAAATGGCCTGCTTGTCCGCCTCGCCCTCATGAAAGAGGTATACGCCGGCATTGAGCCGTTCCCAGACCGATTGCTCGATCAATTGCTGGATCTGATCCCTGGACAGGGATGCGATGGGTTCGAGCCCCGACAGGGCCTCCATATCGACGCGCACTGGTTGTTGCATGGCCATATGTGATTCCTGCGTTTTCCTGTATGTGGGTCCATGTGGACGCCGGTGCGGACCAGAACCCACTGGTTCGCGCGAGTGTTCGGCATGGCAAGGCATGCTAAACTTGGGCGTACCGGTAACTCTGCTGATATCATCGGCAGAAATTTCTGAATCTTCACATTTTTGACACATGACAGCTTCCCCCACGGCGCGCATTCGCGAAATCCCCTACAATTACACCTCCTTCTCCGACCGGGAAATCGTCATCCGCTTTCTCGGCGAGGCCCACTGGGAGGTGCTGAACCGGCTGCGGGGATCCCGCCGCACGGGGCGGTCCGCGCGCATGCTGTTCGAGGTGCTGGGGGACATGTGGGTGGTGAGGCGCAACCCCTACCTGGAAGAGGATCTGCTGGAGAATCCCGCGCGCTGGCGCTCTCTGGTCCGCGCCCTGCACCACCGGCTCGACCAGATCCAGGCCCGTGCCGACAACAATAAGCTGGCCCTGCAACTGCTCGACGCCACGCGCCGGGCGGTGAAGGACTTCGAGGCCTGGCTGCCGCGGCAGCGCGAGCTGCGTCACAAGGCCCTGCGCCGCCTCTCCCGCGTCACCCGCCGCGACAACATCCACTTCGGCGGCCTGGCGCGGGTCTCTCACGCCACCGACGCCACCGACTGGCGCGTGGAGCATCCCTTCGTGGTCGTCACGCCGGACAGCGAGGCCGAGATCCAGCCGGTGGTCAAGGCGTGCATCGAGCTGGGACTCACCATCATTCCCCGCGGGGGCGGGACGGGCTACACGGGGGGCGCGGTCCCCCTGTTCGCCGAGACGGCGGTGATCAACACGGAGAAGCTGGAGCATCTGGGGCCCGTCACTTCGCGCCGGTTGGAGGGCGTGAAGGACAAGGTGCCCACGGTGCGCGCCGGCGCCGGCGTGGTGACCCGCCGCGTGGCGGAGCTGGCCGAGGCCCATGGCTTGGTCTTCGCGGTGGATCCCACCTCCCAGGATGCTTCCACCATCGGCGGCAACGTGGCCATGAACGCCGGCGGCAAGAAGGCCGTGCTGTGGGGCACCACGGTGGACAACCTGGTGTCGTGGCGCATGGTGACCCCCGACGCCCGCTGGATCGAGGTGGAGCGCCTCGATCACAACCTGGGCAAGATCCATGAGCAGGAGACGGTGCGCTTCCGCATCACCCGCTATGCCGAGGACGGCCGCCAGGTGCTGGGCGAGCCCGAGATCCTCTCCCTGCCGGGGCGCCAGTTCCGCCACCAGGGACTGGGCAAGGACGTCACCGACAAATTCCTGGGGGGGCTGCCCGGGGTGCAGAAGGAAGGCTGCGACGGCTTCATCACCTCCGCCGAATTCATTCTTCACCGCCAGCCGGCCCATACCCGCACCGTGTGCCTGGAGTTCTTCGGCAGCGATCTCAGGCAGGCCGTCTCTTCCATCGTGGCGATCATCCAGTACTGCGAGTCGCAGGAGGGCATTCTGCTCGCGGGACTCGAACACCTGGACGAGCGCTACCTGCGCGCCGTGGACTATTCCACCAAGGCCGCGCGCGCCGAGCTGCCCAAGATGGTGCTGCTGATGGACGTGGCCGGCGACCACGAAGAGGCCCTCGATGCCGCGGCGGCGGCCATCGTCCAGATCGCCGTCTCGCGCCAGGCCGAGGGCTTCATCGCCGCCAGTCCCGGCGCGCGGCGGCGCTTCTGGCTGGACCGGGCGCGCACCGCCGCCATCGCCGCCCACACCAATGCCTTCAAGATCAACGAGGACGTGGTGATCCCCCTGGAGCGCCTGGCGGAATACAGCGAGGCCATCGAAATCATCAACATCGAACAGTCCACCCGCAACAAGCTGAAAATGATCGACGCCGTGCGGCGCTTCCTGGACGAGGAGCTGCCGGCGATGCGCCTGCTGCCGGAGGCGGAGGCCAGCCGCGAGGACGACGCCATCCTGGCCACCAAGGTGGATGCCGCGCGGGAGCGCCTGCGCACGGTCGGGGAACGCTGGTCCGAACTCATGACCTGCCTGCAGGCGCCCGCGGAGAGCCGCGCCCATCTGTTCGCGGACGAGGAACTGGAAAGACGGCGCCCCGCCGACCGGGTCGTGGACCTGTTGTTGCGCCGCGACGCGCGCATCTCCTACCGCCGCGAGGTGGAGCGGCCCCTCAAGGAGATCTTCGGCGGGCGCGAATTCGAGCCGGTGCACCAGCGCCTGGACGAGATCCACGCCGCGATCCGCTCCGGGCGCCTGTTCGTGGCCCTGCACATGCACGCCGGCGACGGCAACGTGCACACCAACATCCCCGTGAACTCCAACGACTACGAGATGCTCCACGAGGCCGAGCGCATCGTGGACCGCATCATGGACATCACCCGCGGCCTGGGCGGCGTGATCTCGGGAGAGCACGGCATCGGCATCACCAAGGTGCAGTACCTGGACGAGGAAGACCTGGCGGCCTTCGGCGCCTACAAGCGGCGCGTCGATCCCGCGGGAGTCTTCAACCGCGGCAAGCTGCTCAAGGGCGCCGGCCTGGACAATGCCTATACCCCGTCGCTGCGCCTGGTGCAGCAGGAGGCCCTGATCCTGGAAGAGAGCGCGCTGGGCGCCCTCAACGACGAGGTGCGCCACTGCCTGCGCTGCGGCAAGTGCAAGCCCGTCTGCTCCACCCATGTGCCGCGCGCCAATCTGCTCTATTCGCCCCGCAACAAGATCCTCGCCACGGGCCTGATCCTGGAGGCCTTTCTGTACGAGGAGCAGACACGGCGCGGCGTCTCGGTGCGCCACTTCGACGAGATGCGCGACGTGTCCGACCACTGCACCGTGTGCCACAAGTGCCAGCCCGCCTGTCCCGTGGACATCGATTTCGGCGATGTGAGCATCCGCATGCGCCACATACTCAAGGCGCGCACCGGCCGGCGCGCCAGCCTGGGGACGTGGCTGGCCATGGCCTATCTCAACGCCACCGAGCCCTTCAAGGTGAAGCTGCTGCGCAAGACCGTGGTGGAGTGGGGCTCACGCCTGCAGCGCCTGGCCTACCAGGCGGCGCGCCGCCTGGCGCCCGCGCGCAAGGAGGCCGCGCCCCCGGCCACCACGGGCAAGCCGGACATCCCGGCCCAGGTGATCCATTTCGTGCGCAAGCCCCTGCCGGGCAACCTGCCGTCGCGCACCATCCGCGCCCAGTTGGGACTGGAAGACAACAAGCGGGTGCCCATCATCCGCGACCCCGCGAAGGCCACCGAGGACGCCGAGGCCGTGTTCTATTTTCCCGGTTGCGGCTCCGAGCGCCTCTTCAGCCAGATCGGCCTGGCCACCCTGGCCATGCTGTACGAAAAGGGCGTCCAGACAGTGCTGCCGCCGGGCTATCTGTGCTGCGGCTACCCCCAGCGCTCGGGCGGGGACGAGGCGCGCGGCCGCGCCATCACCACCGCCAACCGGGTGTTGTTCCACCGTGTCGCCAACACCCTCAACTACCTGGACATCAAGACGGTGATCGTGTCCTGCGGCACCTGCATGGACCAGTTGCTGCTGTATGAGTTTCAGCAGATCTTCCCCGGCTCGCGCCTGCTGGACATCCACGAATACCTGCTGGAGAAGGGGGTCGCCATCGAGGCCGCCGAAGGGGTGCAATATCTCTATCACGATCCCTGTCACGCGCCCATGAAGTCCCACGATCCCGTTCACGTGGCCTCCACCCTGCTGGGCCAGGACGTCACCCTTTCCGAGCGCTGCTGCGGCGAGGCGGGGACCTTCGCCGTGTCGCGCCCCGATATCGCCACCCAGGTGCGCTTCCGCAAGGAGGAGGAACTGGTGAAGGGCATTGCGCGCCTGACGGGCAGGGAGCGGGTGGAACAGGGCGAGGTGAAGCTTCTCACCGCCTGCCCCGCCTGCCAGCAGGGCCTGTCCCGCTACCGCGACGACACCGGCCTGCAGACGGACTATATCGTGGTCGAACTGGCCAACCGCCTGCTGGGCGGGGACTGGCAGGAGGCTTTCGTGCGCAAGGCCAGCCAGGGGGGAGTCGAACAAGTCTTGCTATAGCCTTGACCTGAATCCACGGATTCAGGTTTGATCCATCACGCGGAGACGATCAGCTATCTTCGAAGAGTGGCTGTCGTCCCCGCTCAACGCCGGTATTTCAGGGAGGAGAGAGGGGTATGCGAAGCTTGTGACAAAACTGACTGGATTCATCCCTGCCTATGCCCGCTGGATCATACGCTGGCGCTGGCTGGTGGTGATGGCATGCCTGCTGGTGGCGGCGGTCGCCGGATATGGACTGAAAAACTTTGCCTTTACCGCCGATTACAAGGTGTATTTCAGCCAGGACAATGCCGAGCTGATCGCCTTCCAGAAATTCGAGGATACCTACACCAACAGCGAGAACATCCTCTTCGTCCTGCAGCCAGGGGACAAGGATGTGTTCACCCGCGATACGCTGGCCATCGTCAGGCAACTGACCGAAGACGCGTGGCAGATACCCTATGCCATCCGTGTGGACTCCATCACCAATTACCAGCATACCGAGGCCGATGGTGATGACCTGATAGTGGCCGACCTGGTGGAGGACCCGCGGGCGCTGGATGCCGCCGGCCTGGCCCGGGTCCGTACCGTGGCCCTGAACGAGCCGGTGCTGGCGGGACGGCTCATTGCCTATGACGGCGGCACCACCGGCATCTCGGTGACCCTGCAGTTTCCCGGCGCGGACCATACCGAGCACCTGCCCAAGGCCGTGGCCTATGCTGAAGATCTGGTCGCCAGGCTGCGCGCCGACCATCCTGATTTGACGGTGGGGCTCACCGGCGTGGCTATTTTCAGTGCCGCGGAGATCCAGGTCAGCAAGCAGGATTCCTATGAGCTGGTGCCGGTGATGTACGGGCTGATGATCGCCCTGCTGCTGGTACTGCTGCGCTCGGTGTCGGGTACCGTGACCACGCTTCTGGTGGTCAGCCTGTCGGTGCTCACCGCGCTGGGGCTGATGTCCTGGTTCGGCATCAAGATGAACGCATCCACAGCGCTGGCGCCGATTATCATCCTGACCCTGGCCATCGCTGACAGCGTGCACATCCTTCTGGCCGCGTTTCAGGAGATGCGCGCCGGCCGTACCAAGCAGGATGCACTAGTGGAGAGCCTGCGTATCAATGCCGAGCCGGTGTTTCTGACCACGCTGACCACGAGTATCGGCTTTTTGAGCCTCAATTTTTCCGACTCACCGCCATTCAACGACCTCGGCAATATCGCCGCCATCGGGGTTATCGCCGCCTGGTTGTTTTCCATGAGCTTCCTGCCGGCGTTGATGGCCATACTGCCGTTTCGGGTGCGCGCGCAGACCGGGGGCAGGCGCCTGGCCATGGATCGCTTCGGGGATTTCGTGGTGGCGGGGCGCGTGCCGCTGTTCTGGGGCATGATGAGCCTGACCCTGGTCAGCATCGCCTTCATCCCGCGCCTCGAGTTGGATGACCGTTTCATCCAGTGGTTCGATCACAGCGTGCCGTTTCGCGTGGACACGGATTTTGCCACCGCCAATCTGACCGGCCCGTACACGCTGGAGTTCTCCATCGGCTCCGGCGAGTCCGGCGGGATCTCGGAGCCCGGCTATCTGCAACGCCTGGAACGCTTTGCCAACTGGCTGCGCGGCCAGCCGGAGATTACCCACGTCAACAGCTTCAGCGATGTGATGAAGCGCCTGAACAAGTCCATGCACGGTGACGACCCGGACTGGTACCGGTTGCCCGAGCAGCGCGAGCTGGCGGCCCAGTATTTGTTGTTATACGAAATGTCCCTGCCCTATGGGCTGGACCTCAACAGTCAGATCGACCTGGACAAGTCCGCGAGCCGGCTGACGGTCACCCTGGATACGCTGCCGCAGAAACAGATCATCGCGGTGATCGAACGCAGCGAGGCCTGGCTGCAGGCCAACATGCCGCCGGTGATGCAGGCCAGGGCCACCGGCACCATCGTGATGTTCGTGAACCTGGCCATGCGCAACATCATCGGCATGCTGAGTGGCACCGCGCTGGCCTTCGTGCTGATTTCGGTGACACTGATGTTCGCACTGCGCAGCGTGCGCCTGGGCCTGATCAGCCTGATCCCGAATTTCATCCCGGTGATGATCACCTTCGGCCTGTGGGCCATTTTCGTCGGCAAGATCGGCATCATCGCGTCCATGATCACCGCCACCAGCATGGGGCTGATCGTCGACGACACGGTGCACATCCTCAGCAAGTACCGCCGCGCCAAGCGGGAGCACGGCGCCGGTACCCACGATGCCATTCGCTACAGTTTTTCCCACGTGGGCAGGGCCCTGTGGGTGACCACCGTGGTGATGGTCGCCGGGTTCCTGGTGCTGGCCTTTTCCAGTTTCAAGCTGAACGTGGATATGGGCATACTCACCGCCATGGTATTGAGTATCGCCCTGGTGATGGACTTCCTGCTGCTGCCGGCCCTGTTGATGTTCATGGACAGGGACAAACAATGCGATTGCGCCACCTGCCGTGTGGAAGCAACCGGGCCTGGAATCACGCGCTGAGCATTGTGGAAAACCGCGCCGTCTCTGAGGGTTTAATATGATTGGGTCTACTTGCGCATCAGCCAGAACAGCAGGCTCAGCACGATACTGATAATGATCCCCGTGGTAATGGGAAAATAGAAACGGAAGTTTTCCTGCTCCACCACGATATCGCCGGGCAGGCGGCCGAGGCCGGATTTCTGCAGCCAGGGCCACAGGAGACCCAGCAGGACCAGGATGATGCCGATGGTGATGAGCGTCTTCTGCATGATACCCTCTCTGCAGTGACGAACCCGGGGTCAGGTGAGCTTGGTAACGCCGTCCTCCCCGCCCAGCAGCAGTACGTCGGCGGGCCGGTTGGCGAACAGGCCGTTGGTGACCACGCCGGCGATCTGGTTGAGGGCGGTCTCCAGCTTGGCGGGTTCCATGATCTGCATGTTGTGGACATCCAGGATGATGTTGCCGTTGTCCGTGGTGAAACCCTCCCGCAGCACGGGTTGTCCTCCCAGTTTGACGATTTCCCGCGCCACGTAGCTGCGCGCCATGGGGATGACCTCGATGGGCAGGGGGAAGGCGCCGAGAATGTCCACCAGCTTGGAGTCGTCGGCCACGCACACGAAGGTGCGGCTGGCCGCGGCGACGATCTTCTCCCGCGTCAGGGCGCCGCCGCCGCCCTTGATGAGCTGCAGGTAGCGGTTGCTCTCATCGGCGCCATCCACGTAGACGGGCAGCTCCACCACCTCGTTGAGATCCATGACCAGGATGCCATGGGAGCGCAGGCGTTCGGCCGTGGCCTCCGAGCTGGCCACCGCGCCGTCGATGCGGTGCTTGATGCCGGCCAGGGCATCGATGAAGTGGTTGGCCGTGGAGCCCGTGCCCACGCCCACCACGGAGCCGGCCTCCACGTACTCCAGCGCCGCCTCGGCCGCCATTTTTTTCATGTCGTCCCGTGTCATGTTGCTCTCCTTCAGTATCACTTGCCGTCAATGATAACCAGCACGCGCTGACTTGTCATGGTGTTTGCATTGCGTACATCGTGCAATACGCCAGGCAAGCTGATAAGTTATAGCCATGAAAAACCAATATCTGAATAAAATCCTCAAGGCGCGGGTCTACGACGTGGCCGTGGAGACCCCGCTGGACCCCATGAAAATCCTCTCGGAGCGCCTGGATAACCAGGTGCTGCTCAAGCGCGAGGACCTGCAGCCGGTGTTTTCCTTCAAGCTGCGCGGCGCCTACAACAAGATCGTGCATCTGAATACCGCCGCGAAGAGCAAGGGCGTCATCGCCGCCTCGGCCGGCAATCACGCCCAGGGTGTGGCCCTGTCGGCACAGAAACTGGGCATCAAGGCCCTCATCGTCATGCCGCGCACCACGCCGGGCATCAAGGTGGAGGCGGTGCGCCGCATGGGTGCCCGGGTGGTGCTGTTCGGGGACACCTATGACGAGGCCTGCGAGCATGCACGTGAACTGGCGAAGGAAAACGGCATGACCTTCATCCATCCCTACGATGATCCCGACGTCATCGCCGGGCAGGGCACCATCGCCGCGGAGATCCTGCATCACGGCGCCGAAAATATCCACGCCATCTTCGTGCCCGTGGGCGGCGGCGGCCTGCTGGCCGGGGTGGCGGCCTATGTGAAGGCCCTCTATCCACGCATCAAGGTGATCGGCGTGGAGCCGGACGACGCGCCCTGCCTGTACGAGGCCCTGAAACGCAAGCGCCGCGTGGTGCTGGACCAGGTGGGGATTTTCGCCGATGGTGTTGCCGTGCGCCAGGTGGGCAAGGAGCCCTTCCGCGTGGCGCGCGCCTGCGTCGACGATGTGGTGCTGGCCTCCACGGATGAGATCTGCGCCGCGATCAAGGATATTTTCGATGACACCCGCTCCATTGCCGAGCCGGCCGGTGCCCTGGCTCTGGCCGGTCTGAAGAAGTACGTGCAGCGGCGGCGCCTGCGCAACAAGCGCCTCATCGCCATCGACAGCGGCGCCAATACCAATTTCGACCGCCTGCGCCATGTGGCGGAGCGCGCCGAGATGGGCGAGCGCCGCGAGGCCCTGCTGGCGGTGACCATCCCCGAGCAGCCGGGCAGTTTTCTGCGCTTCTGCCGCATTATCGGCAAGCGCAGTATCACCGAGTTCAATTATCGTTATGCCGACGATCAGGATGCCCATGTCTTCGTGGGTATCCAGCTCAATCATGGGGATGAGGAAAAGAATGAGGTGGTGCGTCACCTGCGGGAAAAACACTATCCGGTCATTGATATGACGGAAAATGAAATGGCCAAGCTGCATATCCGTTACATGGTGGGCGGGCATGCGGCCAATGTGGACGATGAGAATCTTTACCGTTTCCAGTTCCCGGAGCGCCCCGGCGCCCTGCTGGATTTTCTTGCCTGCATCGGGCAGCGCTGGAACATCAGCCTGTTCCACTACCGTAACCACGGCGCGGCTTATGGACGTGTCCTGGTGGGGATACAATTGCCAGCGGAGGACAAGGCGGAATTCCAGTCCTTTCTGGAGACGCTGGGCTATGATTTCTGGGACGAGACCGGCAATGCGGTGTATAAGCTTTTTCTGGGATAGGAAGGACCGGCAGTCATGATACGCAAGATTTCCTTGTTGTTTGCCGCGGGCTGTCTTGGCGGCCTGCTCAACAGCCTGACCGTGTGGGGGTTCGGCGTGGCCGAGATCACCACGGCCCAGGGTGTCAAGATCGCGCCCCAGCTCACGCCCGCGTGGCTCTATCCGCGCATCGTCTGGGGCGGCATCTGGGGCATGTTATTCCTGATTGCCTGGCGCCAGCAGGCCTGGTTGCTGCGCGGGCTGCTGTTCAGTCTCGGGCCGACCCTGGTGCAATTGTTCATTGTGTTCCCCTACAAGGCACAGAAAGGCATGGCGGGCCTGGAGCTGGGCGAACTCACCCCCGCCTTCGTGGTGTTTTTCAACGCCGTGTGGGGAATCACCACCGCCTGGTGGATCAGGCTGACTCGCGCCGCGTAACCCCGGGCGGACTTCCATGAGTGTCCTGCTGTGGATCCTGTTCCTGTTCGCGCTGATCTACGGTGGGATTTTGCTGCATATTTTTCTGACCCAGAGACGCCGTGTCTATCTGCCCAGCAGGAAAATGCGCACCATACCCGCCTATTTCGGTCTGCGCTTCGAGACGGCCCGTTTTCAGGCCTCCGACGGGGTCACTTTGCACGGGTGGTTTGTGCCCCATGATTTTGCGGAGCGGGTCGTGCTGTTCTGCCATGGCAACCGTGGCAATATCTCGGAATACATGGAGACCCTGGTTATGTTTCAGGAGATGAAGGTGGCCGTCTTCGCCTTCGACTACAGGGGCTATGGCCTGAGTGAGGGATGCCCCGACGAGGAGGGCACGTACCGGGACGTGGAGGCGGCATGGGCCTATCTGACCGGGCGCCGTGGCCTGGACCCATCGGACATCGTGGTCATGGGGCGTTCCCTGGGCGCCGCCATTGCATCGCACCTGGCGGCCAGGCATGCGCCGCGCGCCCTGATTCTGGAATCCACCTTTACTTCCCTGCATGCCATTGCCGCGGAACATCACCCCCATTTGCCGGTGAGCATGCTTGCCCGGTACCGCTATCCTGTTCTGGAGAACGTTGCGCGAGCCGCATGCCCGGTGCTGGTGATTCACAGCCGCGAGGACGAGGTCATTCCCTTTGCACATGCGGAGCGCCTCTATGAGGCTGCCAGGGGAGAAAAGGCGCTGCTTCCGATTCTGGGCAATCATTACCAGGGATACCTGGCTTCTGGAAGGCTGTACCGGGAGGGCCTCGGTGACTTTCTGAGGCATCACTGACCGCCGCGCCTCCGGCCTCTCCGGTCCAGAATCAGGTTCCTTAACCTATGGGTGAAGCTAAGATTTTTTGATTCCACTGTGAAATCAATAGCTCGCGCTCTGCATCCGCACTGAGCCCGCGGATCCAGATAACTGTCAGGTATTCATGTGGCGGTTTTTCAGATCGACATAGTGCCGCGCTGAGAATTCCAGATAGGCCAGCTCCTTGTCCGTAAGCTTGCGCGCCTGGCGCGCCGGGCTGCCTATATAGAGATAGCCGCTTTCCAGTTGCTTGCCCGGCGGGACCAGCGCGCCCGCGCCCACCATCACGCGCGAAGGGACGTGGGCGCCGTCCAGAATGATGGCGCCCATGCCGATCAAGACCAGGTCATCGATGGCGCAGGCATGGATGATGGCGCCATGCCCGATGGTGACCTCATTGCCGATGCTGAGAGGATATCCGCCCGGGCTGAACTGATTGTCCTGGGTGACATGGAGTACGCTGCCATCCTGGATGTTGGTGCGCGCGCCGATGGTGATCCGGTGCACGTCGCCACGCGCCACGGTCATGGGCCACAGGGAGGCGTCATCCCCGATGCTGACGTCGCCGACGACCAGGGCAGTCTCATCGATGTAGGCAGAAGCCTGGATATCTGGCTGGATGCCGTTGAATGTTCGGATGGTCATGGCGGGTTTTCTCCTTTCTACAGTAATACCAGCTCTTCCGCGCTGGTGGGGTGAATGGCGATGGTGTTGTCAAAGTCCTTCTTGCAGGCACCCATCTTGATGGCCACGGCAAAGCCTTGCAGCATTTCGTCCGCGTGGAGGCCGACGATGTGGCAGCCGATGATTTTTTCCTCGAAGCCCAGGGTCACCAGCTTGATGGCGGTGCGCGACTTCTCCCCGGTCATGGCATGGAGCAGGGGCGTGAAGTGGCGGGCATACACCTTGACTGCATCGCCGTGCTGGCTGCGGGCCGCTTCCTCTGAAACTCCGATGCTGGCAGCGGGCGGGTGGCTGAAGATGACGGTGGGCACGTTCTCCAGATCGAGGCGGCTGTGGAGCTGGTTGCCGAACAGGCGGTCGGCCAGGCGCCGTCCGGCGGCAATTGCGACAGGGGTCAACTGGATTTGTCCGGTGACATCTCCGATGGCATGAATGCCGCGAACATTGGTGTCATGATAGTCATCGATGGCGATATGCCCGGCCTCGTCGGTGGCGACACCGGCTGCGCCGAGGGCAATATTGTCGGTGTTGGGAATGCGCCCCACGGCCCAGAGCAGGCAGTCCACGCCCGTTACGCGATGTTCCCGGCTGGTTTCCAGGGCCAGGCTGCCATCCTCCTCTCGGGTGATGGAACGCACCTCTAGGCTGCTGAGGATATTGATGCCGCTGTGTTGCATTTCCTCCATGAGGGATCTCCTGATAATGGCATCGAAGCCATTGAGGAACTCCAGGCGGCGCATCATGATAGTGACTTCACTGCCCAGTGCGTTGAGCAGGCAGGCGGTTTCCACTGCGATATAGCCGGAACCCACGATAACCACCCGCTCTGGGCGGTCAGGCAGCTCGAAAAAGTCATCAGAGGTGATGCCATGACCGGCGCCCGGCAGATCTGGTACCCTGGGCCTGCCTCCCGTGGCAATCACGATATGATCGGCGCTGTAGCGCCGCCCGCCCGCTTCCAGGGTATGCGCGTCCACGAACCGTCCATGCCCCGCGACGATATCGATGTTGAAATCGGAAAGGCTGGACCGATAGATCTGATTCAGACGTTTGAGATAAGCATTGCGCTTGGTCCTGAGCATGGCCCAATCCACGGCGCCCGCACGGATATCGAAGCCATAGGCCGGCGCCAGGCGCAGGGCATGTGCGAATTCCGCCGCGTGCCAGAGGATTTTTTTGGGCACGCAGCCACGGTTGACGCAGGTGCCGCCCAGCTTGTCGGCCTCGATGACGGCGCATCGGGCACCATGCTGGGCGGCTCTTTTTGCCGCGGCGATGCCACCGCTGCCGCCACCCAGGGCGATCAGATCGTAGTGCTTGACCATTGGTTCCCTCGGGAAATTGTGATTTCCTAATATAGCATTACCCAGTCATTGCAAAAAATTGGGTGCTGGGATTGTGAAAGGTACAAGATACAAGGGAAACTGCCTTTTTGTACCTTGTATCTTGAATCTTCCATAACGAGTGTCAGGAGCAGGCATGGACAATCCTCTGTTGAATCAAGGCGCGCTTCCCAGGTTCAGTGAAATAAAGCCCGCGCATGTGGTGCCTGCCATCGAGGCGGTACTGTCTGAAAACCGGGCTGCCGTCTCACGGCTTCTCGAAGCCAATGCAGAATACACCTGGGACAATCTCGCGCAGCCTCTGGAAGCGCTTGCTGACCGCCTGGCACGCACCTGGTCCCCGGTGAGCCACATGAACGCGGTCGTCAACAGCCCGGAGTTGCGCGAGGCCTATAATGCCTGCCTGCCCAGGCTGAGCGCCTATGCAACGGAACTGGGTCAGAACGAGGCGCTCTATCGGGCTTATTGCGCCATCGCCGAAAGAGATGATTTCCAGAGTCTGCACCATGCCCAGCGCAAGGTTGTGGAGAATGCTTTGCGCGATTTCCGTCTGTCCGGCGTGGCGCTCGATGGGGAACACAAGGCGCGTTACAAGGCCATCGCGCAGGAACTTTCCACTCTGACCGCAAAATTCGAGCAGAATCTGCTCGATGCGACTCATGCCTGGAGCAAGCTGGTGAAGGATCGCGCGCGCCTTGATGGCCTGCCGGACTCGGCGCTGGCCCAGGCGCGCCAGGCGGCCCAGCGTCAGGGGAAGGACGGCTGGTTGTTCACGCTGGAGTTTCCATCCTTCAATGCCGTGATGAGCTATGCCGACGACCGCGCGCTGCGGCGCGAGGTCTACGAGGCCTATGTCACCCGCGCCTCCGATGTGGGGCCCCATGCAGGACGCTGGGACAACTCGCCGATCATGGAGCGCATCCTGGCCTTGCGTCATGAGGAGGCACGCTTGTTGGGGTTTTCCAATTTCGCGGAACGTTCTCTCGCGACCAAGATGGCAACCAGCACCCGCCAGGTCATGGACTTCCTTCTCGATCTGGCCCGGAGGACCCGCGAGCATGCGCGCCGGGAACTGGACGAGTTGCGCGCCTTTGCCCGTGACCGGCACGGCCATGGTGAGATGGAAGCCTGGGATGTGGCCTATTTCTCGGAGAAACTGCGTCAGCACCGCTTCACCCTCTCGCAGGAGGAACTCAAGCCCTATTTCCCGGAAGACAGGGTGCTGGAGGGGCTCTTTGCCGTGGTCAGGCGCCTTTTCGGCCTGCAGGTGAAGCCTGTGGAAGGGATTGATAAGTGGCACGGGGACGCGCGGTTTTATGAAGTTCGTGATGCATCGGGAGAGGCGCGGGGCTCATTCTATCTTGATTTGTACGCCCGCGCCGGCAAGCGCGGTGGCGCATGGATGGATGAATGTATCGGGCGCCGTAGAACGGCGCAGGGTCTACAGTTGCCCGTTGCCTATCTGACCTGCAATTTTACTCCGCCGCTGGGCGACGATCCGGCCCTGCTCACCCATGACGAGGTGGTGACCCTGTTTCACGAATTCGGGCATGGCCTCCATCACATGTTGACGCAGGTGGACTATGCCGCCGTGGCCGGGATTCAGGGGGTGCCCTGGGACGCCGTGGAACTGCCCAGCCAGTTCATGGAGAACTGGTGCTGGGAACGGGAGGCCATTGGCCTGTTCTCTGGCCATTATCAGACAGGCGAGCCCCTGCCGGAGGAGAAATTCAACAGCCTGCTGGCCATGAGAAATTTCCAGGCGGGGATGAAAATGGTGCGCCAACTGGAATTTGCCATTTTCGATTTCCGCCTGCACCTCGAATACGATCCGGTCCGCGGCGCGCGCATCCATGAGCTTCTGGAGGACGTGCGCCGCGAGGTTGCGGTCATTCACCCGCCCTCCTTCAACCGCTTTCCCCACGGTTTTGCCCATATTTTTTCTGGCGGATACAGCGCGGGATACTACAGTTATAAATGGGCGGAGGTGTTGTCCAGCGACGCCTTCTCCCTGTTCGAGGAGAAGGGTGTTTTCGACAGCGAAACCGGCATGAGATTTCTGCGCTCCATTCTGGAGCAGGGTGGCTCGCGGGATCCCCTGGAATTGTTCGTCGAGTTCCGCGGACGGGAGCCTCAGGTCGAAGCCCTGTTGCGCCACTGCGGCCTGGCCGCGTAAGGCAATCCCCGGCCCGCGCTTCCCGTCAGCCTGGTGGCCACTTGCTTGATCCTTGAATCCCAGGGAGATTTTACGAAGGCGCGGAGTACGTGGGGATATTGTTGCCGGGTTGATAAGGGTGCGATTCCTGCGCGGTTCCCGCCGGCCTGCTGAGATACCATGGTTGTTTTCGTGGTCCTGGGTGTTATGATCAAGCGCTCTGCAGCCAATCTCCGCGTGGGGACGGCTGCCTTTCTACCAAGGAGTTCAAAGGGAGGTTGTTGCAATGAGAAAGAAGAATATCCTGACCGTATGTTTACTGTCCCTGTTTCTGGCTGCTGGCATGGCGCACGCCGGTGACATGGAAATGCCCTGCGGCAAGGGCAAGAAAGGGATGAAGGGCCATGGTGGCGGCATGGAAATGATGAAGGCGCGCCACGAGATGATGAACGGCATGATGAGCATGATGAAGGAAACCATGTCCATCGTGAAAAATCTCAACCACAAGCCGTCGCCCGCGGAACGCGAGAAGCTGGCGGGTATGATCAAGCGCATGGACGAGATGATGGCCCAGCATGATGAGATGCATGAAAAAATGCGCAAAAAGATGAAGGAGCATATGGAGATGCGCATGGAGAAAAAGGAGCACGGCAATGGGCACGACTAGGAGGAGCATGCCGGAATAAGGGAATCGTAGCGAGGCGAGCGGGAAAGCGGGGCGTTTTCCCGCCGCCGCAGTAGACTTCGCCTGAGTCCGGCAGGCGTCCTGGACGCCTGCGGATCAGCGGGGCAGGCCGGGGGTCCAACCGGGCCTGCCCCCTGCCGCGGTTTGCGGAATCCCATGGGCTGACACCTTGATTCCTTGCCTGCGGGATGTTTTCTTTTGTTTTTGCGGAATAGCTTGCTAATATGCACACTTTTACCATTTAAGAAGTGTCATATGAAATACATCACCGCCATCGTCTTTGGGCTTTCCCTGACTGTCAGTGCTGACCGCGTCGCGGCCGAGCAAGGTTACGACTATTTTCCTCACCTCATCACCCTGATCGCTACCCTGGCCAATATGGCCGTGGAGGCGGACAATTGCGAGCAGCAATTGACAAATTTTGGCAAGCGCGGCCTGGAGAGCCCTGATTGCCGGAATTTCAAAAAAACCTATTACAGTCATTGGCCTGACAGGGAATCCCTGCAGGATGAGATCCTTTCCTATGTGTTGCGCAGCGAGGCGGGTGAGTTTGTGTGTGACGAGCGGTGCCGCAATATGCTCATGCGGAGCGAGGAGCTGCGCATCATTATCGTCTACACCCTGGATTACATGGAATTCGCCCTGGATTATTGACCGTGGGATGGGGATACGAAAAAATCCGACCGAAATAATCAAATAAAGATGTATTCGGAGGCGCTAAAGTGCTAGATTAATCATCCGGGTATGATTTCGCCAAGTTGTTCTCAACGATTGTTAAGGAGTCCTACCATGAGAAGATTATCTGTCATTTGCTTTGCCTTGTTGTTCTCCCTCGTTTCCTTGCCGGTCATGGCGGGGGAGGGGCCCATGAAGTTGCCTGAAGGCGCCGATCCGGCCGCCGTCATGCATAATGACGAAGGCATTGCCTCCTGGAACAAGGGGGACTACCGCTCGGCCCTGATGCATTTCAGTGAAGCCTCCAAGATCGCCCCATCCGGCGAGAGCCACTTCAATGAAGCCATCAGTCTGGACAAGCTGGGACGCCACGGAGAGGCTGCCATGCACTTCAGAATGGCCAAGAAAAACGCCAACGGCAATGAAAAAATCCTCAATTCCCGCATTCTCAACGCACACCTTTAGCTGACACCGTCCCCCCGGCCTCCGGCCGGGCGGGACGAAAGGCGGCCCGCCATTCCAGCCCGGGGCTTGCAGGGAGCGAGCAACGCCTAATCGATTGATCGTCAAGACGGGCTGCCGCGCGCCCGGCCGCGGCGGCGGAACACGTGATATATTTTGGCCGGGGTAAGTATGATAAGCTTCCCACCGATCTGCCTGCCAACCAAGAACAGGGGATAGCCCGTGGCCAGCACCCAAACAGACAGGGAACCGACCTTCCGGGAAAGCGTAGACCTCATGGTGGACCGGGCCATGGCGGCCATGGGCGTCGATAAGGGCACGGCGACGGCCATCAAATCCTGTAATGCGGTTCTGAAGGTTCAGTTTCCCGTCAAGATCCGCGGCAAGACCGAGATTTTCACCGGCTGGCGCGCGGTCCACAGCACCCACCGCCTGCCGGCCAAGGGCGGCATACGCTATGCGCCCTATGCCGACCAGGACGAGGTTGAAGCCCTGGCGGCTCTCATGACCTACAAGTGCGCCATCGTTGATGTGCCCTTCGGCGGTTCCAAGGGCGCGTTGCTGATCGATCCGTCCCGCTACGACCGGGATGAAATGGAGATGATTACCCGCAGATTCACCCTGGAACTGACGCGCAAGGGATTTCTCAGTCCCGCCACCAATGTGCCCGCGCCGGATGTGGGCACCGGACAGCGGGAGATGGCATGGATGGCCGATACCTACAAGCACCTGCATCCCGAGGACATCAACTATATTGCCTGCGTGACGGGCAAGCCCGTGCATCACGGCGGCATCCAGGGCCGTGTGGAGGCGACGGGGCGTGGGGTGCAATATGCCCTGCGTGAGTTCTTTCGCCATGGCGAGGATGTCAAGGCCGCCAATATGAGCGGGGGCCTGGAAGGCAAGCGTATCGTGATCCAGGGGCTGGGTAACGTCGGGTATCATGCGGCGAAATTTCTTTCCGAGGAGGATGGCGCGCGCATCATTGCCGTTATCGAACGGGACGGCGCCGTGCTCAACGACAAGGGGATTCAGGTTGAGGAACTCCATCAGCATATGAGGGAGCACCGTACCATCCGGAACTTCCCCGGCGCCGCTTTCGTGGAAGATGGCCACAAGGTTCTGGAACAGGAATGCGATATTCTCATTCCCGCGGCTCTGGAGGGCCAGATCTCCCAGGAGAATGCGCCGCGGATCAAGGCGAAGATGATTGCCGAGGCCGCCAACGGGCCCGTGACCTACGGGGCGGATGGCATTCTCAACAAGCGTGGCGTGGTGATCTTGCCCGATGCCTACGTCAATGCAGGTGGCGTGACTGTTTCCTATTTCGAATGGATCCGCAATATTTCCCATATCAGACTGGGCAGGATGCAGCGCCGCCATGATGAATTGCGAGGACGGCAGATGGCGGCCATGGTGGAGGAGACGACGGGGTCAAGAGTGCCCGATCACTTCCGCGAGAGCATCACCCGTGGCGCCAATGAACTCGACCTGGTGCGCTCGGGCCTGGATGATACCATGCGCCTGGCTTACCAGGAGATCCGCCGCATTCTGCGCGAAGAAGACGCGGTATGTGATTTGCGTACCGCCACGTATGTTGCGGCGATACGCAAGATCGCCCGCTCCTATCTCGATATCGGCATCTATTAAGGAACCTCTGATTAATTCATGGACCGGCGTCTGGCGGCTGAAATGTCCCGGCTCTGCGTTGAAAAGCTTGGCAATAGCGCGCTATTACCTGCGCTTTTCGCCTTGATCCGGAACATTTCATCTCGCCATCCATCCGGTCCATGAATTGATCAGAGGTTCCTTAACACGGCCTTCCCGCCTGCGGGCTGGCATGCCTAATCCATGATTGCGTGTGATGTCTGGCGGGGAATGTGCCAGAATATTTCCCACGCCTATCTAAATAAACCCGACAGTTGCAAAAAATTGCGAGTGCCAACTGAGGATAACGCCTTGTTTCATACGCCTGCTGCGTGTGGCGGCCCCGAGCGCTGGCATCACTCCAGGCTTTATCCAGCAGCAGGCCACAGGAAGGTGCAGGATACAAAATACAAAAGGCTGCTTCCCTTGTATCTTGTATCTTGTACCTTGTACCTTTCACAATCCCAGTACCCAATTTATGCAATGACTGGGTAAACAGGAGCATGTAAATGTATTACATCGTCGAATCGGAAAAGTCGTTTGATCAGGCCTCATCAGACCTGAATGCCAGATGACGGTGAAACCGTGCGGGAGAAAATAAGATATTACTTTCCTGCCGGCGTACGCACAGGTCATGCCCTGTGCTGCCTGCTTCTTATCGTGTTGTCAGGCTGTACTTCTTTGCGCCAGGAGCTGCATCCTTTTCCCGAGGACTTGGCCCGGATGTTGGAAAACGAACACTGTGACTGCTCAAGAATCGAGTTCTTGGGGGAGGATGAAGGCCGGTATATTGAAGATGGGGTCGTTCGGGGGAGGTTTTCCTATGCTGAACGCAAGCTGCGCGTCGATGTGGATGACGGTTTTCTTGGGCTTATGAGTCATCTATCCTCCACCGTCACTTTTAGTGAGGTCAGGCAAAAGGTCGATGTAGTCAATCCCTTCGATGGCCAGGGCTATGTGATGTCTGCGGTGTATGATGGAGAGAACACGAGAGTCAATATCAAGCGTGGGGGCGGAGATGCGGCAGAGCTTGTGGGCCACCTTGTCTCCAGCGATACCGGAACGATCGGCAAGCGGATCTTCAGGGTAAAGGAAGATCGCAGGTGGGCAGGTACCATGGAAAAGGCATCTGTCGATGGCGAAACCATTTGGCATCATTATCCGGATGGGGCCTATCTGGTGATTTCCCTGGACGGCTCACATGATACGAAAATCTATCAGGGGGCCGTTCCCGGGAAGTTTGCGGGGATGGATGTATTTTCGGGCTACAGAAGCGTGGTTTTTGTGCCCAGAAATCAGGACAGTGATTATCGCCGGGATCTGTTCCTGTTCTATTCCGGCATGGTGTTTTTTCAGGAATTTTCCGATACCGTCATGATCTTGCCCTTATGTCTCAATGACGAAGAGACGCGTAATTCAGAGGAGTGTCCAGATTGGATCGAAACCCATTAAGGAACCTCTGATTAATTCTGGACCGGATGGATGGCGGGATGAAATGTTCCGGATCAAGGCGAAAAGCGCAGGCAATCGCATGCTATTGCCAAGATTTTCAACGCAGAGCCGGAACATTTCAGCCGCCAGACGCCGGTTCATGAATTGATCAGAGGTTCCTTAATGGATGATAGCCTTCGACTGGGATTGGTTATGTATTGTTGCTGATGCAGGTATAATCTAATTTGTACAGGCAATCCCGGGGTTGAGCTAGCGGCCACTTCCCTGAGAAGATGAATACAATAGAAGACTTGTATCAAGCTGCCTTGCATCATCACCAGGCTGGTCAATACCACGAGGCTGCTGAGAAATACCTTAAAATACTGAGGCACTATCCTCGGCATCCCAGTACCCTGCACTTTCTTGGAATAGCCAAGGCGGAGCTTGGTGACTTCTATCAGGCCTATTTCTATATCAGCCGGGCTATTGAATTAGACCCGGGGCAATCGGGCTATTTTCTGAATCGTGGCAATGTCCAGTGGCATCTCAAGAGACCTGAGGCGGCGCTGAAAGATTTTAGCGCGGCATTGGAACTGGATCCGGACAACCTTCAGGCCCTGGAGAGAATCGCGCATGCCGAACAATTTCTCGGTGATTTCGGAAAATCCTATGCGGCCTTTGCCAGGCTCAATGAACTCCGTCCGAACGATCCCCATGTCAAGCTCAGTCTGGTCATGCTTGCCTTCAAGCTGAATCTCAATGAGGCGCCTCATCTTCTGCAAGAGCTGCTTTCACTGGAACTGCAACAAGTCAGCGGGTTTCCCTCATTGATCAGGGAGTTGCTCAGCCGGGGAAGCCCCGGTCTTGCCTTGAAGGTGATACAAAAAGGTCTTTCTGTCGAGCCCCGCAGTCTCGAATTGCTTGTTCTGTGGGTGCATGTCAATCAACGCCATTGTTATTGGGATCATCTCAATGAGTCGATAGTTTCTCTTTCTGATGAGATCGGCCGGGCAATCGAAACGGGCGATCCCATCCCTGTGTTCAATTATTTGTCAATCGGGTTGTCCGCGAAAGAACAATTCAAGGTCGCGCGGGCACTCGCCAGCCGGTTATTCAAGGGAGGGCAGGTGGCCGGGAAGCTCCGCATTCCGAGAACGCAAGATCGACGGGACGGGCGGATGAGGATCGGGTATGTTTCTGGTGATTTCAGAAACCATGCCATGTCCCATCTCATCGGCCGTATGTTCGAGCACCATGACCGGGAGCATTTCGAGATTTTCGCCTATTCAATCGGCCCGGACGACGGTAGCGGCTATCGGGAGATCATAAAGAGCGGGGTTGATCACTTCAGTGATTTAATGAATTGCAATGATGAAGAGTCCGCCAAAAGGATCTGTTCAGACAGGATCGACATATTGGTGGACCTGGGGGGATACACGGAATACGCGCGTCCCGGCATATTCCAGTTCAGGCCTGCGCCAGTGCAAGTTTCCTATTTGGGGCTCCCTGGAACCATGGGGGCTGATTTCTTCGACTATATCATCGTGGACCGCACTGTGGTGCCCGAGGATGAGAAGGCCTTCTACAGCGAGAAGGTTGCTTACATGCCCCATTGTTATTTCGTGACGGATGATAAGCAGGATATTGCGCCTGTGCCGGAAAAAGTGTCAACAGGGCTTCCGCCCGACAGTTTTGTTTGGTGTTGTTTCAACCGGTCCTATAAATTGACTCCGGAGATGTTCGGTATTTGGGCCTCTCTCCTGGGAGAAATATCCGATAGTGTGTTATGGCTGTATTGTGAAGACGATACGGCAAGAGCAAACCTTGTCGCCCATGCCGCCGCCATGGGGGTTGATGCCGGGCGCCTTATTTTCGCGTCTGAAGTGCCAAAAGCCGAACATCTGGCCCGCATGCGCCATGCGGATATATTCCTGGATTGTTTCCCTGTCACGGCCCATACCACCGCCGTGGATGCACTGTGGGCGGGCATACCTGTGATTACGATCTACGGAGACTCCCTGACCTCAAGGGTTTCCGCCAGTATCCTGAAAGCAGCGGGCCTGCCGGAACTGATTGCGCATGATAAGGCGGAATACCGGAATCTGGCGTTGCAGTATGCACGCGACCGGCAGCGCCTGTCCGAGTTGAAGGACAGAATATTCAGGTCCAGGAAGAAAGTGCCGCTTTTTGATACAGCCCTGTTTGCGAGCGATATGGAGAAGCTGTACAAGGCTATGTGGGACGAGTATTGCGAAAATTCAAGATGAATAAGTTGCAGGTCAACTTCTTCTGGCGCGGAAATGATTTCACTTACCTGAACCGCCTGTGCGTATTGAGCCATTTGTCCGTGGGGCACCGAGTGGTGATGTGGTTGTCAGGGGAGACGCCGGAGAGCCCCTATTGGATAAATGATCTTGAACACGTCGTCGTCAACAGTGCGGACGAGATACTGGATGTCGCCAGTTTTATCCGAGGCGGCGGTAACTTCAAGACGGCAAGCGACTTGTGGAGGTTCCATTTTTTATATGAGCATGGAGGGCTTTACTGCGATACCGACGCGATTGCGATCAGGCATTTTCCTCATGATTCTTGGATTGTCACCAGCGCTGAGACCGATGAGCGGCTGCTCTCAATAGGTGTGCTGGCGTCTCCTCCACGTCAGAAACTGTTTCTTGAATGCATCAAGAATATCAAGAGTGACTGGGGAAATGTCGCCGCTTTCACTGACTGTTATTACCGGGAGTTTGGCAACACGGCACCGACACACGATAAACGGCTCTTTTATCCCTTCAATTGGACCGAGTGGCCGCAATTGTTTCAGGACCTGCCCATACCCGATTGCTACAGCGTGCATCTGTACCACACCATGCTCGAAAGCAGGTGCCTGCTGGGCGGTAGAGACTGTTATCACCCCGACACGATGATCGGCCGTATCATCTCCTTGTTTGATCCGCAGGCGAATTGACGCGGCAACAATATTTATCGTGTTCAGCCGCCACGGGCAAGAAGATGATTTTGCAGCCTTCCATCAAAAGACCGGGCGCGTATGGAAGTCAAATGATATTGCTTCACCAGCTTCATTCCGTTGATCCTGATTTTATCGATTTCATCCCTGTTACGGGCATCCAGAATCCAGGAGATTTTTTCTCTGACGTTGTTCAGGTTGGAAAATATGCAGTTGACGCCATCGATGAAGCCCAGCTTCCCCATTGGCTCAATGATGGAATCGTCGGTTAGCAACAAGGAGCCGCTGCCTGCGATTTCAAAGTTCTTCAGCAGGACATACTTATAAATCGATGCATCCGTGAAGCAACACAGATAACGGTTCAGCAGCCTGAAATAGTCGTATCCTACGCATTTGTCACTGTCATGATACTTGCGCTGGTATCCAGGGTGATTCAGCTTGGCTATGCGGTTGTCATCCAGGCCAAACAAATGGTTTCTGAACGGGTAACATGGATAGCTTGCTCCGGTTACCAGGATTCTTGGCTCCGGGTCTTCATTGAAGTCCGGTATGAATTTATCTGCACAGGAATAAGGGACCCACCAGACATTGCCATGCGCGTAATAGTGATGAAAAATGTACTGGTAAGGGCATATGATGATGTCGGAGCTGCCGATGATCCCCGCTCTTTGCTTGAGAATTTCATCGGAAAAGTAATGGAGGTCGTCCAGCTTGTAGATCGTGAGGCCCCGGTAGCCCCATAAATCGAAGGCGAGTTCATCATAGGTGCCAAACAAGACCGCATTGCTCTGGGAGATGGTGTTTTTCAGATGCTCTGAGTTCAGGTCAATGATGTTCCAGCCCAGTTTTTCCAGTTCCTTGTAGAAAATCCAGTGTTCGAATGCAAGGTACTTTGATAACCGCTCCACATTGATGACTGCCACTTTCATCCGTAAGTTTCAGGCCTTTTTGTACACCTCGGCGCCTTCCTTCTGAAACAGCCGCGCCTGTTCGGCCATGCCATGCTCAACCGCGACGCCGATGTCCTTGATGCCGGCGTTCTTTGCATAGTCGCGCACTTCCTGGGTGATCTTCATGGAGCAGAAGTGTGGCCCGCACATGGAGCAGAAGTGGGCCAGCTTGTGGCCTTCTCTGGGCAGGGTTTCATCATGGTACGCCAGGGCGCGTTCAGGATCCAGGCCGAGGTTGAACTGGTCTTCCCAGCGGAATTCGAAACGCGCCTTGGACAGGGCGTTGTCGCGCAGTTGCGCGCCGGGGTGGCCCTTGGCCAGGTCCGCGGCATGGGCGGCGATCTTGTAGGTGATGATGCCTTCGCGCACGTCCTCCTTGTTGGGGAGGCCGAGGTGTTCCTTGGGGGTTACATAGCACAGCATGGCGGTGCCGTACCAACCGATCATGGCGGCGCCGATGCCCGAGGTGATATGGTCGTAGCCGGGCGCGATGTCCGTGGTGAGCGGCCCGAGGGTGTAGAAGGGCGCTTCGCCGCAGGTTTCCAGTTGCTTGTCCATGTTTTCCTTGATCATGTGCATGGGGACATGGCCGGGGCCTTCGATCATGGTCTGGACATCGTGCCGCCAGGCAATCTGGGTGAGTTCGCCCAGGGTCTCCAGCTCGGCGAACTGGGCGGCATCGTTGGCGTCGGCGATGGAGCCCGGGCGCAGGCCGTCGCCCAGAGAAAAGGAGACGTCATAGGCCTTCATGATTTCACAGATTTCCTCGAAGTGGGTATAGAGGAAGTTTTCCTGGTGATGGGCCAGGCACCACTTGGCCAGGATGGAGCCGCCCCGAGAGACGATGCCGGTCATGCGCCGGGCAGTGAGTGGGATGTACGCCAGGCGCACGCCGGCATGGATGGTGAAATAATCCACCCCCTGCTCGGCCTGTTCGATGAGGGTGTCGCGGAAAATTTCCCAGGTGAGTTCTTCCGCCTTGCCGTCCACCTTCTCCAGCGCCTGATAGATGGGCACCGTGCCGATTGGGACGGGCGCATTGCGGATGATCCACTCCCGGGTCTCGTGGATATGCTTGCCCGTGGACAGGTCCATCACGGTGTCACCGCCCCAGCGGATGCTCCACACCATTTTCTCCACTTCTTCTCCGATGGAGGAGGTGACGGCGGAGTTGCCCAGGTTGGCGTTGATCTTGACCAGGAAGTTGCGCCCGATGATAACGGGTTCCAGCTCAGGGTGATTGATGTTGGCCGGGATGATGGCGCGGCCGCGGGCGATCTCCTGGCGGACGAACTCGGGTGTGATCTCGGCCGGGATACTGGCGCCGAAGGATTCGCCAGGATGCTGCCGGCGCAGGGTTTCATCGCGCAGGGCCTGGCGCAGCAGATTTTCGCGGATGGCGACGAATTCCATTTCAGGCGTGATGATGCCCCGGCGGGCGTAATGCATTTGCGTGACGTTGCAGCCGGGTTTTGCGCGGCGCGGCAAGCGAATGTGTTCGAAGCGCAAATGGGCCAGTTCCGGATCGCTTGCCCGTTGTCTTCCGTATTCCGAAGAGAGCTCCCGCAGCAGCTCCGTATCCTGCCGTTCCTCGATCCAGGAGGCGCGAATCCCCGGCAGCCCCTTGCGCAGGTCGATGCGGGCGTCGGGATCCGTATAGGGCCCGGAGGTGTCATAGACGACCAGAGGGGAATTTTTCTCCACCCCGGAAGCGGTGCGGGTGTCGGCGAGGGATATTTCACGCATGGGGACGCGGATGTCCGGGCGGCTGCCTTGCACATAGATTTTGCGGGAGTTGGGAAACGGGCCCGTCACGGACTCATCCAGTCCTGCTGTGGGATCCAGAAAGGATTCAGGAATTGCATTCATTCTAAGCTTCCTCACAAGTGGGTCAAAGACAGCATGCGCGTGAAAACGCCGGTCACTGCTCTTACGAGTGGGGCATTATAGCACTGGCGCAATCCCGCGCAGGACGGATTCCAATCGAGGGCGTTTCTTGCCTTTGCGGGACAAAACGAATAATCTGTCTTGTCCGGGCAAGCATATGGGAGTCCGGACGGGCGCAGGCCGCCGGAATGACCTTGGGGAGACTATGGATTTGAAACAGGCACGCTACAACATGATCGAACAGCAGATCCGCCCATGGGATGTGCTGGATCAGAATGTTCTTGATCTCTTTGATAAAATTCCACGGGATGATTTTGTGCCAGAGGGCTACCGGCGTCTTGCCTATGCCGACATCGCCATCCCCATCGGCCATGGCCAGGTGATGATGCATCCCAAGGTGGAGGGGCGCATGTTGCAGGCCCTGTCACCGCACGCGACGGACAAGGTGCTAGAGGTCGGCACGGGCAGCGGTTTCGTCACGGCCTTGCTGGCCTCCATGGCGCACCATGTCTACAGCGTGGAGATTTTTCCGGATTTACAGCAACAGGCCGCCGCGCGCCTGGAAAGGCATCACATTGCCAATGTGACCCTGGAGGAAGGCAACGGGGCCATGGGCTGGGACCGGCATGGCCTGTACGATGTCATCGCCGTCACGGGGTCCCTGCCCGAGTTGCCTGATTCCTTTCAGTCCTCCCTGAACCGGGGTGGACGGTTGTTCGCCATCGTCGGTCAGCCCCCCGTGATGGAGGCGGTTCTCATCACGCGCGTCGGAGACCAGGAGTTCAGCCATGAGGTCCTGTTCGAAACCGACATGATTCCCCTGGTGGAAGCGCCGCGGCCCGTAGAGTTCGTTTTTTGATCCTGTCCGGCCCGGGAAAAAACACTTCCGGCATAGACCTGACATGCAGTCGCCACTGATGACCGCGATTTCTGCCCGGTTTTTCCGCCGCGTGGCGGCAAGGATGCTGTGCGCCGTGCTGGCTGTCGTGGCGGCCGGTCCCCTTCATGCGGAAAACCTGTTGGATGTGTTCCGCGAGGCCGTGCAGCACGATGCCGTGATCCGCGCGGCCGCCGCCAAGCGCGCGGCCGCGGGTGAGGCCAGGCCCAAGTCCCGCGCCCTGTTGTTGCCCAACTTCGCCTTCAGCGCCGATTACAGCCGGAACAGGAATGAGATCATCAGCGCGGACAGCCCCTTTTTCAAGCCGCAGGAAGTGTTTTTCTGGTCCCGTGGCTACGGCCTCACCCTGACCCAGCCCATTTTCAACCGCGACTATTTCGTGCAACTGAAACAAGCGGACGCGGTCATAAAAGCCGCCGATGCCGAGTTTGCGGCCGCCCAGCAGGACCTCATCATCCGGGTTACCGAGGCCTATTTCAATGTGCTGGGCGCCATGGACAACCTGGAGTTCGTGCTGGCCAACAAGTCTTCCATCCAACGCCAGCTGGAGCAGGCCAAGCAGCGTTTCGAGGTGGGATTGATCGCCATCACGGACGTGCACGAGTCCCAGGCAGCCTTCGATAATGCCAGGGCGCAGGAAATCGAGGCCCTGAATCTGCTGTCCAATACGCGCGAGGCGCTGCGGGTCATTACGGGCAGGGAGTACGAAAACATGGCCAAGCTGATCGAGGAAATCCCCCTCATCAAGCCTGACCCGGAGGATATCGACCGTTGGGGAGAGACGGCCCTGGCTCAGAATTTCCTCGTCCTCGCGGCCGAGCAACAGTTGATCCGGGCCAGGGAGGAAGTCAAGCGGCGCCGCAGCGGGCACTTGCCCACGCTGAACCTGAGCGGCAGTCACCGCTACTCAAATGTGGACGACGGTTTCTTTGGCGGCTCTGAATCCGAGGACAGCGCCATCGGCCTGGTGTTCAATCTGCCCATCTACCAGGGGGGCGGTGTCAATGCCCTGGTGCGCGAGGCCCTGCATCTTGAGGAGCAGGCCCGGGAAGAACTGGAATTGAGGCGCCGGGAGACACTGCGCGAGACACGTGATTCCTATCTCAATGTCCTGGCCGGCATCGAAACGGTCAAGGCGCGCCGCCAGTCGGTGATTTCGGCGCAGAGCGCCCTGGAGGCGACTGAGGCGGGCCTGGAAGTGGGAACCCGCACCACCGTGGATGTGCTCAACGTGCGCCAGAATCTGCTGTTGAACAAGCGCGACTATGCCCGTTCCCGGTATACCTATCTGTTGAATGCATTGCGTCTCAAACAGGCGGCTGGCAGCCTGACGCCACAGGACTTGGAGCAGATCAACGCCTGGCTGGAATAAGGGCGCCTCATACTCCACCGCAAACGGGCGCGGACCAGCCCGACAGGCCGTTGTCGTTATAGGCCTTGAGACGGAAGCACACATTGTCTCCAGGAAGCAGGCCCAGGTCGCCGTAGGGATCGAACTGCCGTGCGGGCGCCTGGGGGTCGAATCCGGTGCTGCCGACGGGGATATTGCTCACCTCCAGATTGGCTGTTTCCGCGGTTGCCCCGTAGTAGACGATGTAGCCCAGGGTGGCGCCGGTGGGGTCGGGATCCCAGTTCAGGGTCAGCAGCGCCGCAGGAGCCGCCGGTATGCCCGCGGCGCCAAAAATCTGGATTTCGTTGATCTCCGCGCGGGTTGCGGCGGAAGGCGAGGCGTTGACCGTAACGCGCACGAAGCGTGCGTTGATGGGCGTGAATGCAACTTCCGTCCATTGTTGATAGGGGATGGATGTGGTGGTCGACGCATCGGTCCAGGTGACGCCATCCAGGGAGGTGGCGATGGTGAATCCGTAATTTCTGCCCCAGTGATAGGCGGTAAAGGAGATTCTGGCCATGCTGACCTGCTGCAGTGTTCCCAGGTCCAGTGCGACCCATTGCGGAAAACCGGGAGCGGACCAGTAGGTGCGCAGCTCTCCGTCCAGAACCTGTTCGGGCACCGCCCCCGCGGCGATGTCATAGGCGGACGCGGTGATGGCCGGCACCTGAAGCCGGACGGGTGGAATGTGTCTGCCCAGAATCTGGATTTCGTTGATTTCGCTGTTAGCGACGCTGTCTTTATTTAATTGGGTGGCATTGTTGATGGTGATGCGGACGTAGCGGGCAACGATTTCATCCAGGTTGATCTCGTTCCACTGGGCACCGGGAAGTGATTGGGCCTCGGGCTCGACAGTATCCCAGCGGCTGCCATCCTGGGAAATCGCCAGGGCATAATCTACGCGCCTGTCCCATTGGTAGGCCGTGAAGGAAATACGTGTCATGCTGATCTGCTGGGGCGCGCCCAGATCGATGGTGATCCACTGCTGCATGCCTGGCGCCGCCCAGTGCGTGCGCAAATCGCCGTCGACGGCATTGGCGGCCTGCTCTCCGGGGCTCAGGCTGCCGGAAGCGGAAATTGCGGCAATGCCAAGACGTCCCATGGAGTCATCGAGGGTGAAATTGATATCGGCGGCTTCGCCCAGGCCGGGGAGGAGGAGAAAAACAAGGAGCATGCCAGGAAAACAGCGCTCCGGGATGGGCGTGGGGCGCGGGCAGAATACCACGCGGGCAAGACGTTGCAAGGGCGAGTCTTCTTTCATATATCTTCCTGTGCGATCTGATCGCTGCTTCACGGACAAGGCGGGCAAATCATGGCCCTCATCCACGTCCGGATGTTTCAGGCAGCCGTCATGGCTGCATTCTCAGGGTGCACCGAAGAACTTCCATTGGCGCGGTCGGGAAACCGCGTGCTGTTGATAAGATGGGCTGTTTCCTTGCCGGGGGTGCTGTGGATCAGAAGCAGTCGCGCGGCTTACAGTTTTCCTCTGCTTCCAGTCCGCTTCGCCCGCATCTCTCACCAGGATGGCGGGATGATGCGCTTACATCCCTGAAGACAAGAGAGGCAGGAGAAAGTTCAGGATGACCCATGGAGCTTGGCTCTGAAGATGTCCGGATGAGAGCGCCTCATGGCGTTGTGCCGGCCATGCCGAAGGCGCTGCTTCTTTGCTCGCGCTGGCGTTTCCATGATTGCCTTGCGTATACCACGCCTTTTTTATGTTGAAGGAGAGGTTTCGGTTGCAACTGATTGAAGTTCTGTATCCCGCGCGAAAAAAAGACTTCTGCGAAGAATTTCAAGGCAAAAGATTGATTGCCACTCGCTAAATTAAGCTCTATATTGCTGTCTGATTTTTCCTGTGGCTGGCCGGAGAAAGTCGCGGGTGAGCGGGCCTGTCAGTGAATGTGCATGCCTGTTCATCAATCTGGTGATGCTGGATTGATTGGGTCAGGGAGCAAGGGTGTTACGGAACGTTCTTGCCTGAAACAACGTTGAGTAATCGAGTTGTCCAAGACCAAATTCAGGAGTTCTGCCATTTTCAAGTCAACCTTTTTTCTTTCAGCATCGAAAATCTTGATGCTGTGTGTGTTTCTCTCTGCCTGCAACAACGATGCGGGCGGCGGCGTGGGTGACGCCTCTCTGTCCTTCATGCGCGATGCCACGCCACTGTCCGATGCCTCGCCACTGCCCGGTGCCGGGACGCAGGGGCATACCGTTACGGGATTTACGGCCACCGTAAGCGATGCCACCATCAGCGTGGTCGACAGTGATGGCGCCCAATTGCTCTACGAGTATGGCAATGAGCGGGCGGGATACTCGGTGACTTTGCCCGTGGGATCTGCCTACCCAGTGCTCGTGACGGCCAGCAACGGAGTTGATCTCGTGACGGGGGTGCCGCCCGCGATCACCATGATGTCCGTGGTCGAATCCCCTGCGGAGACGACGGCGAATCTCAATCCCTTGACTACCCTGATCGTCAAGACGGCACTGGCCATGCCGGGCGGGCTGACAGGCGCCAACTTGCAATTGGCCAATCAGTATGTCGTGACATCCCTCAGTTTCGGCATGGATTCCGTGCTCATCCCGCAGCCCATCAATACCATGGTCGATGGATCGAACGTGGCCTCCTTGGTCAAGGCCGGCGTGGTGCTCACGGAGACCCTGCGCCGCGGCGTGAACAGGCTCAGCTTTTCCGGTATCGCCATGAGCGAGGATGAACTGCTCGATGCCCTGGCAGCCGATCTGGTGGACGGGAGAACGGATGGTATGGGCGCGGGAGGGGCGGATCCCTTGCTTACTTCCCTGACCATGGTGGTTCTGGCCCAGGTCATGCTGGAATCCATCGGCAATACCTTGCAGATCGATGGCCTGCCCGTGATCGCGGAAATGGATAAGGCGATCGCGGCCATGTTTCCCAATGCCCAGGCCAGCGTCGCCGATACCGCGGTGTCTGGAGAGACGCTGGATCACCTCAGGCTTTTGATTCACGCGGCCCAGCCGGTGACGGCCAGTGATGACAGTGATCTGGCCGCCATACTGGCGGCCATCAACGCCCTGGACGCGGATATGTCGCCCGGTGATATTGCACCCATGCTGCCGCTGACCGGCGGCGCGGCCTTTGATCCCGCCATCGGCGCCCTGCTGGCATCCGTGGATGGCAGCGCCTATCAAGCGGTTTTGGGCGCCTTCTCCGAAACGCACCAGCACCGCCTGCTTGCGCTGGCCTGGCTTCCCAGTGACGAGGTCGATGGTTATATCGTGCATGCCGGGCCGACAGCCACCACGGCGACGGCCAAGGTGACGGTCGTTACATCGCCCTCGGTGGAACTGGATACGCAGATCGATCTGGGGCTGTCCCCCGGTGACAATGTCTGCTTCAGGATCAAGGCCTTCAATACCTCAGGCACTTCGCCCTTCTCTGGCGCCGTCTGCACAACGATTTAGGGAACCTCTGATCATTCTGGACCGGATGGATGGCGAGATGAAAGGTTCCGGATCAAGGCGAAAAGCGCAGGCAATAGCGCGTTATCGCCAAGCTTTTCAACGCAGAGCCGGGACATTTCAGCCGCCAGACGCCGTTACGCGCCCTCAGGCTTGCTTGAGGGTGTACTCTGTCCCGCAATAGGGGCAGACGGCGTGCCCGGTTTCCTCGATGGGGAGAAAGACCCGCGGATGGGTGTTCCACAGGCCCATGCTGTCCAACGGGCAGTGCAGGGGCAGATCCGCCATGGTGATTTCATAGTGGCGGGCTGGTTCCTTCGACTGGTCCGCTTGTCCGTCCTGCGGGGAAGAACTCTGCTGGGCTTCTGTCACGTCGGTTTCCTCTCGTTGTATTCAAGAGCCTGAATCCGAGGGCTCGGGTTAGAAGGTTTCGGCATCATTTGACTATCGTCAGCCATTCCGGGTGGGCCTCGCGGCGGCCATGAACCTGGTCGAAATAAAGGGTTTGCAATTGCTCGGTAACGGGGCCACGGCTGCCGTTGCCGATGGCGCGGCCGTCGACCTCGCGTATGGGGGTCACCTCCGCGGCCGTGCCGGTGAAGAAGGCCTCGTCGGCGATATAGACCTCGTCACGCGTGATCAGTTTCTCCTTTACGGGGATGCCCAGTTCGGCCGCCAGTACGAAAATGGTGTCGCGCGTGATGCCGTCCAGTGCCGAGGTGAGAAAAGGTGTGTATAGGATGTTGTCCCGGACGATGAAAATATTCTCGCCGCTGCCTTCAGCGACATATCCTTCCGCGTCCAGCAGCAATGCCTCGTCGCAGCCGCAGGCGAGGGCCTCGTTCAAAGCCAGGATGGAATTGATGTAGGTGCCATTGGATTTGGCCTTGCACATGGTGACATTGACATGGTGACGGGTGTAGGAGGACGTTCTCACCTTGATGCCGTTCTTGATGTTGTCCTCGCCCATGTAGGATCCCCATGTCCAGGCGGCGACCATGACGTGGGTTTCCAGGGTATCCGCGCGCAGGCCCATGCCTTCCGGCCCATAGAAGCACATGGGGCGGATATAGCCGAATTCCATGTCGTTTTCCCGCACGGCGGTGCAGATGGCCTCGTTGAGGGTGTCCTTGCCATAGGGCATGGGCATGTTGAGGATGTGGGCGGAGCGGAACAGGCGGTCCGTGTGGGCGTGGAGCCGGAATATGGCCGTTCCCTGGTCGGTCTTGTAGGCGCGGATGCCTTCGAATACGCCCAGACCGTAATGGAGCGTATGGGTGAGCACATGCACCCTGGCTTCCCGCCATGGAACCAGCTCGCCGTCCATCCAGATGACGCCATCACGATCTTCCATTCCCACGATACTCATAGATCCGGTTTTCCCCACTCTCTTGTTGAAATTGCGAACGCTAG